>JBEGMB010000287.1:0-31116 GCA_041183245.1 Bacteroidota bacterium | reverse complement strand
GAATAGGATGTTGTTGCATTCGGAGTGACGGTAATGGTTGGGGTAGTTGCCCCGTTGCTCCATAAATATGTTCCACCTGCGGTAGATGGTGTAGCAGTTAAGGTTACTGATTGCCCTGCACATATACTCGTACTGTTAACACTCACAGTTGGAGGTGGAGGTGTAGTTAAACATGCAGTAAACGTTCCCGGCGTATCATAAGACGCATTCGTAAACATACGCATGCGGTAGGTGGTGTTTGGCGTAAGGCCAGTTATCACCGTTGGATTCGGCGCGTTGGTATTGAAGTCGCAGTTTCCAGGTGTGCCCCCAAGACTTAGTCCCGTGGCTAAGGTTCCGCAGGCACTATAAAATTCCACCCCAATGAGTGCCGCTGTTCCAAGATTTACAGTAAGGTTTAAACTTGTGTAGGCTCCTGAATTAAAACTATACCAAACATCGTTATATACACCCGGCATGTCGCATGATGGATCTGGATACGGGTCTTCAGAAGCACCTATTGTTGTTCCACTCGTTAGGTTACAATTAGCTGCAGGCGTTAACGTAGTGGCATTCGCACACAGGTTATTTGCAGGTACTGTTACCGCTCCCGCAACATATCGATACCGTATGCTGGATGGTGTAGAGTTGGTATAGCACCCGGCGCCTAAATAATATTCAGTTAAATGGATCTGTACCGTTCCGGTGTAAGTAGCTACCCAACTCACAAACGATTGCGTACCACAAAAGTCATCATTGTATGCGAGTAGTTGTTGGGCATTCGTTAATAAAGTGAGTTCGGAATCGTATGTTACATTAGATCCATTGGCAGCGCAGGTTGAAAACTCGTATGTGTTTCCAGCCGTCACATTGATCACGGCATAATCACCAGCATACATTAAGGTATTAATGGTAGACCATACAGTGGTTGGGGTCATGTTGCCCAAAGGGTATTGGGTTGTGCATACACATCCTTGGGTAAAACCAATTCGTACAAGTAAAAACGCAAAAAATGCAGACAGTAGTAGCTTTTTCATAAAACAGTTGTTAGTTAGGGTGTATCAAAGATAAAATTATTTGCAGCATTTCAAAATATAATTCGATTTGATTTTCATAGTTTATACCTTTGTTCTATGAAAGAAGTTAAAACGGCCATAGTTTGTGGCAGTACACAAGGCATTGGTAAAGCGATCGCGCATCAATTGGCCTCAGAAGGAGTTCAAGTGGTATTAGTAGGCCGAAATCCGGAACGCCTTCAAGCAACACGCCAAGCGCTAGAAGAAGCATTTGGTCCCCAACCTCAACCCATTCAAGCCGATTTTAGTCAGCCGATGGAAGTCAAATCAGCTATCGCAGCATGGGTTGCCCAAGGGAATGTGGCGCACATTCTCATCAATAATTCGGGTGGACCAAAATCTGGTCCTATTGTGGATGCTCATCCGGAAGAATTTCTTTCTGCGTTCAATCAACATTTGATTTGCAATCACATCATGACCCAAGCCTTAATCCCAGGAATGAAAGCTGCGGGGTTTGGGCGCATTATTAATATTATTTCTACTTCGGTAAAACAGCCTTTAGCAAACCTAGGGGTATCCAATACCATTCGAGGGGCCGTTGCCAATTGGAGTAAGACCATGGCAAATGAATTGGGGCAATTTGGGATCACGGTAAATAACGTGCTACCAGGTGCTACCCACACGGGAAGGCTTGAAGAAATCGCAGGGGTTCGTGCGCAAAAAACAGGAGAAACAATCGAAGAGATTTTTACGGATATGGGTAAAGAGTCTCCAATGAAACGAATCGCTCAGCCAGAGGAAGTTGCCTCGGCAGCAGCCTTTTTAGCTTCAGAAAAAGCGTCTTATATCAACGGTATTAATTTACCGGTAGACGGAGGTCGCACAAAATCGCTTTAATTTGTTGCTTTTTGCTTCATGTAAATCCGGTAAGCAATAATCCCAGGCAATAGGAAAATGTAACAGAAGGCCAAGGCCCAACCCCACGGAGTGAGTTTAAATGATTTTATCCCATCTAAATCTCCGGGATTTAGTCCCATGCCAACAAAATAGCTTAGACTGAGGTTGTGGTCTTTTACGGTAATAGTAGATAATCCACGTTCCATTACAATTTCTCCAGGGAATAAATTGATAGGTAAGGAAAACAAAATGATGGAAATGATTAACGATAATCCAATAAATACAAACCAGGGGGAGATTGTTTTTTTCATGTGGGTGATTTCAGGTACAAATTTAGTTTATTTGCACTGAATGAAAATAGCCTATGTTTGTTCTTCGTTGAGTCTGGGTGGATTAGAATTGAATCATCTTCGAAATGCCTTATGGATGCAAGCCCGAGGACATGAGGTCGCGATTTATGCTGTACCTCAAAGTCCCATGTTCCAAAAAGCGATTGAGTACAAATTGCATTGTTTTCCAATTAAGCATCAACGGAAATATTATGCGTGGAGCGCTGCGTTTTCTTTGGCTCGTCAATTAAAAAAAGACCAAGTAACTCATGTGTTTATTCGAGATAATCGCGACATGAGCATGATTGCTACGGTAAAAGCACGCATGGGAAAATCCATTGTTACGGCCTATTTTATGGAAATGCAGTTAGGGGTAAAGAAAACAGGACTATTTCATTCCATCCGATTTAATTACTTAGAGCACTGGTTTTGTCCCTTGCCTTTTTTAGAAAAACAGGTAATTGAATGGACACACATTAACCGATCAAAAGTACATTTAGTTCCTTCGGGTATCGATCGGTCAGAGATAAAACGCATAACCAAGGAGGCTGCTCGAACACAATTAGATTTGCCTCAAAACGGATTTACCTTTGGGTTGATTGGAAGATTCGATCTTCAGAAAGGACAACTCTTGGTACTCGATGCCTTGAAGCGTTGTGCCAATACGTCTATTTATTTGGTCTTTTTGGGAGAACCTACACGAAATGAAACCAATCATGTGATGGAAAAAATGGAAGCATTTATTAAGGAACATCACCTAACAGACCGGGTGTTTATCCGTCCGTTCATGCAAGAAGTTGGGGTCTTTTATTCGGCGTTGGATGCTTTAATTATGGCGACTCGGGCAGAAACTTTCGGGATGGTAACCCTAGAGGCCATTGCACATGGAATACCTGTAGTGGGAAGTAATGCGGGTGGAACCCCAGATTTAATTCACAACGAAGCCTTTGGACGCTTGTTTGAACCCCAAAATGCAGCAGATCTCGCATTACGGATGAATGAAATGGTCTCTAACCCGATTGATTTTGACCAAGCATTGTGGGAACAACATATTGCGCGCTTTGATCACTACGAGGTTTGTAAATCAATTGAACAGGTCGTATCTTCGAACACATGAAGGGTGTGAAATCTGATATGTACTCGAGCAAGCAGCGCTGGAAAGTATTCTTGTTAATGCTTGCACTGATTATTGTTGGGGGCTCTTTGGTGCTTTCTAATTACATGGTATCTAAAATAGCCGATAAAGAAACGGCTAAAGCAAAACAATGGGCCCAGGCTATTCAAAAAAAGGCCGAGTTGGTTCGTTTCTCGCAACGCACCTTCATTTCTTTACGTGCCAAGGAACGAGAGCGCATGCAGCTCATTGTGGCAGCACAAAAAACCTTGTTGAATCCCAGTAATTTAGGGGTAAATCAAGATGTGGCATTTGCCCTTTCAATCATTAATGGCAACAAGGACATTCCCGTGATTTTATTGGACGATCGGGGCGAGGTTTCACAGTATAAGAATATTTGGAGCGATTCTACCAAAGATTACATGGTTGAACCGAGTAAAATGGATGAACTTCTTAAGGGAATGGCATCGCAATGGAAAAAGGCGAATCGATATTTCACCTTAGAAGTATTTGAGGGGTTCAACATGACGTATACTTATGATGAGTCAGCCACCTTAAAAGCATTGGAAAAACAAAGTGACTCCTTGATTCAAGCCTTCAATAAGGATTTGATTAGCGACTCGCGTTTGATGCCTGTTATTTTAGTGGATTCTACCAAAAAGCACGTCTTGGCCTCGAATGTATCGGCCTCGAATGCTAAGGTAATCAAAGAATTAAAGGCGTATGGGCAACGAAATGAACCCATTAAAATAGACTTAGGGAATCAAATCCAGTGGTTGTTTTATGATCAAAGCCCAGAAGTAAAACAGTTGCGTTGGTTTCCATACATTCAGTTTGGTTTAATTGCCTTAGTGGTTTTGATTGGCTATTTGGTTTTTTCTACGTTTCGACGGGCAGAACAGAATCAAGTTTGGGCAGGTATGGCCAAAGAAACAGCCCATCAATTGGGAACGCCTTTGTCCTCACTCTCTGCATGGGTTGATTTATTGGAAGCCCAAGCAGTGGATAAAGAACCCTTGTATGAAATGCGTAAAGATTTGATTCGCCTTGAAAAAGTTACAGATCGGTTTTCTAAAATTGGCTCGGAAACGAAGTTAGAAACTGCGGATGTAGTGCTAACGGTTACGCAGGTACTCGATTATCTAAGGGTGCGCTTATCCAATAAGATTGACATTCGCTTGGAGCAAGCTACCGTGTCTTACCCTGTTCCCCATAATATAGCGCTTATGGAATGGGTGATTGAGAACATTACAAAGAATGCCGTCGATGCCATGGAGGGTGTAGGGACCTTATCCGTTCGGTTTGAAAAAGAAGGGACTTGGATTCATATAGAGTTAGAAGATACAGGAAAAGGGCTCTTACCAAATCAATTCAAAACGATTTTCCAACCGGGATATAGCACTAAAAAAAGAGGGTGGGGGCTTGGACTTTCCTTAGCGAAACGAATTATTGAAAGCTACCATAATGGCAAAATTTATGTGCTCCGAAGTGAACCGGGAAAAGGCACTACCTTTCGAATTAGCTTACCTTTATAAGTTCTCTAAATCTGGAATTCGCATCGCAACAAAGGATTTCAATACCACTTCTCCTACGCCCGGAACATCCACATGAATTAAGTAAACGCCTCCGGAAACCGGAATGTTTGCCTCATTACACAAATTCCAATCTTGGTAGGTAATCGGACTGTCTTTCTTGAATTGCCGTAAGCGCTTACCTTGGGAATTATATATGGTTATGGTGCAACGTTCAGGTAAGTTTGTGATTTTTACCTTGGTGTCTAATTTCGTGCGTTCGTAATCAGAGTAAGCAAAGTAAGGGTTTGGTACCACATTAATTAGCTTCAATCCTTCCATTAAGGCATCATGCGAACCAACTTCGGTTGCAATTTCATCCATCGACCACCCGTACATTGGCTTACCACCGTTAGCACCCGTTGCCATGAAGTTCTTATATTCTTTGTTGATGCGTAATTTGATGGTTACATCAGTTGACAATAAAGATTGACCTGGCGCCAATAGTGGGTAAGAAATCCAAGTCAAGCTTCCGTATAAATCACGCTTTCCTACAAGACTATTGGCTTCCACCTCTAAGTACTTTTGATACGCTACGTTCGTTGCATTATCCTCCGCTTGGGTTGGAATATACGCAGGGAAGTCAAAACTTGAGTTATACCCATTGATTGACTTCTGATGATAACTAAACACATAAATGGCATGCACTCCACCCATCAATGGGGTTCCAGCGTTACTCACAAAATTCGAAGTAGGATTCCAAACCATGTCGGCTCCGTTTTCACCGCCTAAGAATGAGTTCTCACCAAATGCCATGTACAAGCGAGCACCGGATTCTAAGTCTACCGCATATCCTGGGAACCAGCCCATTCCTGTTCCCGTTCCGTCGGCATTTCCATTCTTGTCCACACTTGGACTTTTCCGCAGGGAGCCAGGACCAGTTCCGCTCACAGTTAAGTAGCGTCCAAGTTCTACCACCGGGCAACGCGTCCACTTGCTCTTGTCGCTCGTTATGACAATATTTACACTTGGCAAGAATGAAATCGAAGCATTTTGACGAGAAGAGCCATTAAAGGTTCCATAATAAGCCAAAGGCATGTAGTCTGCCTGATAACCCGTTAAACGATGTGGTGCAATCACTCCGCCCAAAATGCCATCATAAGCTCGCTCGGAATCAACCCCTACCTCGTCGGGATATTTACACGGATCGAGATACGCGGGGCCATCGGGTAAGCCAACATATCCGTTGGAAATAGGATCACAATCCGGCGTATTCTCACCTGAACGAATCCAGTTTGTAGGGAAATAGGCGTCGTTATCAGAAATTCCCATCAACCAACGCTTCGAGGAGTCACTAAAGGTAATAGAAGACTCGATCATGTTCGTACTTTTCGCTGTAATGTTGCCAGATCCTGAAGGGAAATAATATTTCTCTTGATGGATTTGTACCGAAATTCCCCATGCTGGAATGATTTGTTCATTGTCCCCTGCAATGGTAAGCTCCGAACTTACCGAATCTTGAATCGTTCCGCCTTTCGTATCGTAGCGATAAATCACCCAACTGGCGGTATCTGCCGCATTTCCTGGAGAAGTTGGTGTGTAGTTTCTGAAACGACACTCAAAATATCCGCTTTTTAGATTTAATGGGTCAACTACTTTGATATTCACCGGACCTTGGCCATATTCATATTCAGGATCCTCCATAAACCCAGTATTCAAAATGGTATTTAAGGTAGCCTCTGTAAACTCTAAGGATCGATTCCCGTTTCCATAACCATCTAAGCGCGTAATTCTGGGTGTAGACCCATAGCTTATTTGTTGGTAGGTACCATCAGCCTCAGGCATCGGATTATGCGGCACCCCTTCCATTACCTTCACTTCTCCCATGGCACTTTTTCGACTTGCGATATAAGGCATTTTTTGCCCGTTCAGGCTTAAGGGGTCATTCGGATTATAGGTTTCGAAGTTGTTGTAGGCATAAGAAACCGCCATGTAGTAGTATTTCTTGAAATTCACCAATTTTGATTGCCCTTGTGCGAATAAATCGTTCGTTACTTTGAAGCTGTGGCGAATCCCTTTGTTTTCTCCATTAACCCGTTCTTTCGGCACACTAAACCCGAGTTCTTCGTCAAACTCAAAATTAATTATGCGAGATACATTGTCCTTGATGTCGCATTGAGCCACCAACCTAGATTTGAGTGGGTTACTCAAGTCGGAGAGTGCGACCTGATTATTAACTAACTGAAAAATTTGATATCCTTGGAATCGAAATGTTTTATCAGCATTTGGATTATTTGAAACAATGAAGGGGTCGTTCTCCTGATATTTCTCTTGATAATTATTCGAGTTAATGGGGTTAGATAGGTAAAGGATGAGTTCATTATTCAATTCTTGGATTTCTAAGTTGGGTGCATGCGGGGCATCCATCACCTTGAAACAATTTTCGAATAGCGCCTGGGCCTTATCGTCGGCACGACGCAAAGATTCTACAGAGGTAAAGGGGTCTCCACCGTTTGACCGCGCCCAAACAACCCCCACCGTGATGTTGTTAACCGCTCCAGGTTTAAGCACAAAAGGTCCCGCACTTTCTACAAATCGGCGATCGTTCGGTGTATTATTGGCCGTTTGTTCGGTCCAGTTTGGTTTAACTATACCGCCCGTTCCCCATCCCATAACATCGGAAGTTCCAGGAAACATAAAATCGCACGGTGTGTTTGGATCGGCCTCAGGATCCGATATATGCCCACTTCCACCATACACGAACTTGGTTCCATCCTTCCAATATCCCTTCAGGTAATTGTAATAATCTGAGGAAGCGATCGGGTCGGTTTGGTTGATGTTTGCCCCATTCGTTGTATTTGAATAATACAAGAATCGACGCATTCCAAAGCGTTCATTATCTATAATGCCATCGCCATAGCCAATCCCATTTAATGCTTCATTGAGCCCAATCCCATAAGCATTATCAATTCCGTCATCGTCTTGATACGGTCCTTCAAAAAAGTCTACTCCCACGGCTGGTGGGGAATATCCATAGCCTTTATACCCCGAGTTGTCCCCGTCAAAGTTGTCCCCGTTGTAATAGTAACCCAAGCCACGCATGACATCACAACCCACATAGTCATCATACGGATCTCCTAGCGCACCGTCCGTGAAGAAACCAAAGTATGTATTATATAAGGTTTGTGTTCCTCGATTAATGAGCACGTAGTTGTAAAAGGTCATGTTATTTACTTCATCATTTGAAGCAAACGCAAAGGCTTGAGCCCGGATTTCCATTCCAATGGGATCTGCACCCGTTTCGGTATGGATATTCCCCTTGTCGTTCATAATCCACCAAAAGTTCTTATCCCCATAAAGAGATACATCTCGATCCACATTACACTGCTTATCTTGCTTTATGTCGTACCACGGATAATCTCCATCATGCCAATCGTAATGCCCATCGTCGTTAAAATCATAAAAGGGTGCCAAATAATAGTCTTGACCTAAGGAGACATTCCCATGGGCAGGCCATGTTTTAATAATTTCAGGCACTTGATAATTAGGAAACAACGTAGCTTGGGTGTTCGTGCCATATTGCTGATCGGCTAATCCCGCTTCGAACCAGGCATTAAATTCCCGGATTTCGTCTTTTGAACTTATAAAGTGGCGGTCGTACTTATCGCATTCCTCATAACTAGTTTCTGCTAAAACTTGCGACAGGGGGCCGGTCCAATAATCTTGACCATTCCGATAGCGCAACGCGGCGAGCTTAAGCTGATTATTTACATCCGTTCCTCCAAGCCATAAGGCAGCTGTAAACAACGCCATGATTCCCGAGTTCTTGGGTACTTCATATTGTGAAAAGTTTTGTCCTGGAATTTGCCATAAATTCCCTGCGGTATGCACCATGGCGCGCACGTTGTTTAATTCTAAAAACGAAGTCGTGGTTGGCGGAGCACAGCCTGCAGCTTTAGCCGGTTTGGTATGTACTTTTTGATTGCCCTGATAGGATTGCCCAAATAAGGCAAACGCTGAAATTAGATAAATAAAGGCTATGAATAGATACCGTTTCACTCGCTGAAATTACCAAAAAATATGGATTTTCTACTTGGGTTCGAGTAATTTTTCAATATCCAAGATGAGTTGGTCCACCTCTGCTGCATTCGTGCCGTCGTAATACCCTCTTATATGACGGTCTTGATCAACCAATACGAAATTGTTGGTATGAATAAAGTCGCTTCCAGCATCTCCAAGATTCTCTGCTTCGGCAGGTTTTAGTACAAAAAACGAAGTTCTTGCCAAGGAATAAAGGGCTTTTTTGTCTCCTGTAATAAAGTGCCATTGACCGGATTGATATCCGTGCGCTTTGGCATAGGCCAACATTTGTTCCGGTCCGTCATTTTCTGGGTCAACAGTAAAACTTAAGATTTCAAATTTGGAATTTCCTTTGAATGCAGCTTGGACCCGTTGCATTTGTTTATTCATGATAGGGCAGATGCTACCACAGGTTGTAAAGAAATACTCTGCAACAAAAACTTTTCCTTCGATTACTTCGTCCGTTATCGTCTTGTTTTGCTCATTAATCAGATTAAACGCTCCAATTTTATGATTTCGGCCAATGTGTTGAACGCTGGAATCCACCATTTCAGATTGCACATCGGTAGGGTTTATAAAAGGTAAATTAGGCGTGTTGGCTTGGTTAACCATGAAGTATGCAATGGGAATCGCAATGACCAAAATTAAGGCGATAAAGACTAAGCGTTTCATACGACAAAGGTACCGAATCAATGAGGAAGTAGCTTTAAAATCCGCGATTTTCTTTCTTCCAATGAACCCTCTATTATATGAAAAGTTACTTGTCTAATCGTTAAGTCTTGCAGATATAGCTCGAAGAGTTCATTCCGTGCTTCAGGGTGTTCTCTCAAGGGGTCTTCTTCCCAGGGGAAATCGGGTTTACAGACGAACAAGAGGGTGTAAGATTCAGACAAGGTTAAGTCCTCTATAAGCGTTGAGATTTCTCCGTATTTCACCTGATCCCAAATGCGCATAACAGTCATTTCTGTGTCACAAATGCATTGCTCATGTTCATGATTTTGGGAAAATTGACCCGCTGCGATTGCGTATAAATCTTCGCGAGAATAGCTTGGATTTTCAGCCAAATAGGAACGTGCAAATTCTGGTACGTAGGGAAGGTCGAGTTCGGTTGAAAGCCATTGCGCCAACGTGGATTTCCCACTGCATTCAGGGCCAGTAAATGCGATACGGAAGGCGGGTTGGGTTATTTTTTCCATTGATACATCCCATAAAGTGAAACACCAAAATAAACAATGGATAAGCCCGCATAGAAATACAGCTCATTTGAGAATGCTGTAATTGCGGTAATGCCATTCACTACAAGCCATAGCACCCAATTTTGCTGAATCATACGTGCCGTTAGTAAGGTAGCCACTAAGGAAAAAATCAAAGCGATTTGATCTAAACGAGCCGACCAATCTAACCAAGGGAAACAGACCATAGTAACAACATAACATGCAGGTAAAGCACCCCAAAAAATAAAACTCAATTTAGGGAAGGATTTTACCGGAATCACCTGCTTATGCCATTGCATCCAACCCCAAACTCCCATCACTACATTAACCAGTTGAATAATCCCTTGACTCATTAAGTTCGATTCAATACATAAAACAGCGAAAATTGCACACGAAATGATCCCGGCAGGCCAGCCAAGGGCGTTTTTTTTTGCGATTAGGATAATGTAAACGACTCCTAACAAGGAAGCAAGAAGTTCTAAGAGGAATAAAATCGTTCGCATTATGTGTCAAAGTTAAACACATTGATAAAGGAATTAAAGAATGAGTGTTAAAAACTCGAGGGCTTCTTCGGATTTTACATCGAGGAAAACTTGATTTTTGTGAAAACTCATTATATGAAAAAGTCTGTTTTGTTTTTTGTTTTGTTGGCCCTTGCCTCGGCATGTGTTTCTTCAAAAAAGTTCAAAGCCTTAGAAGCACAGCAAAAGATTTGTGCGGAAGAATTGGAGAAAATGAAACAAAGCAATCAAGATTACGAAGCCAAAGTGAAGGAGCTTCAGTCCAGTGTGGATGTATTAAAAAAGGAAGCCAACACCTTAAAATCAGATACCACAAAATTAGGAACAACCCTACGAACCTTATCCAGAGAATTGAGTAAGTCCATGAAAGAAATGGATGAACTCACAAAAACATTCGAGAAATATAAGTCAACCGGAGCAAAAGAAGCTTCCGTTCTCCAAAAACAACTCGAGCAGAAGAACATCGAACTTCAGAAAAAATCAGAAGAGCTTGTCAGTCTTGAGGCTGAATTGAAAACAAAACAGAAGTTACTGGAAGAGCGTGAGCAGCGTGTAAATGAACTCGAGGAACTATTGAAACGACAAGAAGATGCGCTTAAGGCCTTGAAGAAAAAAGTAACCGATGCGCTGATAGGATTTGAAAATCAAGGCCTAAAAGTAGAACAGAAAAATGGTAAGATTTACGTGAGTATGGAAGCGAAACTTTTGTTCAAATCAGGAAGTATTGTGGTTGAAGCAGAGGGAAAAAGTGCCTTATTGCAAATCGGCAAGGCCTTGGAAACTGAATCCGATTTGGAAATCGTTGTGGAAGGCCATACGGATACGGACAAGCTTTCAAGCGCGGCCATTCCACGAAATAATTGGGAGTTATCCGTATTACGCGCAACATCAGTGGTTGAAATTTTACTGGCTAATTCAAAGATGAACCCAACGCGAATCGTAGCCGCAGGTCGAAGCGAATTTCAGCCAGTAGATCCTGCTGATAAGGCTAAAAACCGACGAATAGAGATTATAATTTCTCCGGATTTGGACGAACTGTTTGATATTATTTCAAACGACTAAGTTGTAACCTTTTATTCAATCCGTCCGTACTTGCATACCTTGGCGAAAAAAGCTACTTTTGCCGTCGAAAATTTTTGAAAATTAATTTAACTAAAGAAATGGAGTCAATGATGATTTATGTACCAATAGTTTTAGCACTTATTGGGTTACTTTTTATGGCGATGAAACGCGCATGGGTATTGAAGCAAGATGCGGGTGATGGAAAAATGAAAGAAATTTCAGATTATATCTACGAAGGTGCGCTTGCGTTTTTAAAAGCAGAGTACCGCTTACTCGCTGTATTCGTATTATTATCAAGCATTGTGCTTGCAGGAATAACCTTTATTCCTGGGGTTAAAACACATTTGTTAATCATCGTTGCATTCATTTTTGGTGCTATTTTCTCCGCATTAGCAGGAAACATGGGGATGAAAATCGCGACCAAAACAAACGTGCGTACTACCCAAGCTGCTCGTACTTCATTGCCCCAAGCATTGAAAGTTTCTTTTGGTGGTGGTACCGTGATGGGTCTGGGTGTTGCTGGTTTAGCGGTATTAGGATTAACCGGGTTTTTCATCATTTTCTTTCAGATTTTCATGCAAGGAAAATGGACGAATGCGGAAGACATGACCATCGTATTGGAAACCTTAGCAGGATTCTCCTTAGGAGCTGAATCCATTGCCTTATTTGCACGTGTTGGTGGAGGTATCTACACGAAGGCAGCTGATGTAGGTGCGGATTTAGTTGGAAAAGTTGAAGCCGGTATACCGGAAGATGACCCACGTAATCCCGCAACCATTGCAGATAACGTAGGAGATAACGTAGGAGATGTTGCCGGAATGGGAGCTGATTTATTTGGTTCGTATGTGGCAACCGTACTTGCAGCGATGGTTCTTGGTAATTATGTAATCCAAGACATGGGTGGAAGTATTAATGATGCGTTTGGTGGTATCGGTCCGATCTTGTTGCCGATGGCAATCGCTGGTTTTGGAATTATTTTCTCCATAATTGGAACCATGTTAGTGCGCATTAAAAGCAATGACGATAAAGAAAAGCAAGTTCAAGGTGCACTTAATTTAGGAAACTGGGTTTCTATTGCCTTGACTGCTATTGCATGTTATGCCTTAGTAATTTGGATGCTTCCTGCAACGATGAAGATGAACTTCTTTGGAGAAGGTATTAAGGATATCTCTTCGATGCGTGTGTTTTTTGCCGCCATTGTTGGATTGGTTGTTGGAGGAGTAATTTCTTCAGTTACAGAATACTATACTGGACTAGGTACAAAGCCGGTATTAAAAATTGTGCAAAAATCTGCTACAGGTGCAGGAACAAACGTGATTGCTGGATTAGCGACAGGTATGATTTCTACTTTCCCAACGGTGTTGTTATTTGCTGGTGCCATTTGGGGCTCATACGCATTAGCAGGATTCTATGGCGTGGCCTTAGCCGCATCTGCGATGATGGCCACTACGGCAATGCAATTAGCAATTGACGCATTCGGTCCAATCTCTGATAACGCAGGTGGAATTGCCGAAATGAGCGAATTACCAAAAGAAGTACGTCAACGTACGGATATTTTAGATTCAGTTGGAAATACCACTGCGGCAACAGGTAAAGGGTTTGCGATTGCCTCTGCTGCGTTAACTTCATTGGCCTTGTTTGCTGCCTATGTAACTTTTACTGGTATTGATGGAATTAACATCTTCAAAGCGCCGGTATTAGCCATGTTATTTATCGGTGGAATGATTCCAGTAGTTTTCTCGGCTTTAGCTATGAATTCAGTGGGTAAAGCAGCAATGGACATGGTGTACGAGGTTCGTCGTCAGTTCAAAGAAATTCCAGGAATTATGGAAGGAACAGGTAAACCAGAATACGGGAAATGTGTTGAGATTTCTACCAAAGCAGCATTACGAGAAATGATGTTGCCCGGATTATTGACTATTGGATTTCCAATCGTAATTGCTACACTTCCAATGTTGCTTGGCTATGACAACCAGCTCATCGCAGAGATGCTTGGCGGGTACATGGCGGGTGTTACGGTATCTGGTGTACTTTGGGCGGTGTTCCAAAACAATGCCGGTGGTGCGTGGGATAATGCAAAAAAATCCTTTGAAGCAGGTGTTGAAATCAACGGTGAAATGACCTTTAAAGGATCTGATGCGCACAAAGCGGCCGTTACCGGAGATACCGTTGGAGATCCATTCAAAGATACTTCAGGTCCTTCCATGAACATATTAATTAAGTTGACATGTTTGGTAGGCTTAGTAATTGCTCCAATTCTTGGAAATGGTTCTGCTTCTTCAACAGAGAAAGATCATTGCGATAAAATGGGCACTGAATGCCATGGAAAGAAAATGGAATGTCATGGTGAAGCTAACGCGCACTGTAAAGGTATGTCTGAAGGATCAATGTGTAAGTCTGGGCTGCAATCAGGTAAGTGTGATGGGAAGTGTAAAGAAGGTGCTCAAATGATTGGAAAATGTGACATGAATGAATGTGCTAAAATGACCAAAGAAGAGTGTGCTAAGATGTGCGATGAGAAAGGATGTACTCCTGCAGAGAAAAAGGCATGTTTGGCTCATTTTGATGAAAACGGAAAATGGATTGGCGGCAAAATGAAAAAAGATTGCTGTAAAAAGTAAACCAATTAAATGATATATTGAAGCCGCCCAGTGCGGCTTTTTTTATGAATTTTAGAATGACAAAGAACAAGGATTTCTTTCAGGCTGTTTATGACATTGTGCGATTGATTCCAGTAGGAAAAGTAACTACATATGGCGCTATTGCAGAGGCCTTAGGGACTAAAGGTTCCGCTCGCATGGTCGGTTGGGCAATGAATGCAAGTCATAGCTTGCTAGATGTGCCGGCGCATCGAGTTGTGAATCGAAAAGGCTTATTAACCGGAAAAATGCACTTTGCTGATCCAAGTGAAATGCAGCGAAAATTGAAGGCTGAAGGCATACCCGTTGTTGATGACCAAATCCAAGGGTTTGATTCCTTTTTTTGGGATCCAAAAGAACTCGGCTAGATTCAATCCCTTTTGTTAATTTTGGACAAAATTTATTTCATGAAATTCGCAACGAAAGCCATTCACGAAGGGGTCGCACCGGATCCAGCCACAGGTGCCATCATGACACCAATTTATCAAACATCAACCTACGTGCAAGATGGCGTTGGAAACCACAAAGGATACGAGTATTCGCGAACCTTAAATCCAACGCGCCATGCCTTAGAGAAGAATATAGCAGCCATTGAAAACGGCACCCATGGAGCATGTTTTGGTTCGGGCTTAGCGGCCATTGATTGTGTCATTAAAATGCTCAATCCAGGGGATGAGGTGATTTCAACGAATGATTTATATGGCGGATCCTATCGAATTTTTAAAACGATTTTCGAAAAATATGGCCTTGTCTTTCATTTTGTTGACATGACGGACGTGTCAAATATTGAACCCAAAGTCAACGAAAACACCAAATTGATTTGGGTGGAAACACCAACAAATCCAATGATGAATATTATCGACATTGAAGCGGCTTCTACCATTGCGAAAAAAGCGGGTGCCATGTTGTGTGTGGATAATACCTTTGCAACACCTTATCTACAAAACCCATTGGATCTTGGAGCTGATATTGTAATGCATTCAGTAACCAAGTACCTCGGCGGACACTCTGATGTGATCATGGGCGCCTTGGTGACCAAGGATGAAACCATCGCGAATGAAATGTATCGGATACAAAACTCATCGGGTGCAGTAACGGGTCCAATGGATTCATTTCTTGTACTTCGAGGGATCAAAACCTTGCACTTACGCATGGAGCGTCATTGCGAAAACGGAGAAAAAATCGCTCATTTCTTGGCGAGTCATCCAAAAATCGACAAGGTATTTTGGCCTGGATTCTCACACCATCCAAACCACCATGTAGCTGTAAAACAGATGCGCGGTTTTGGGGGAATGATTTCTTTTACGATGAAAGGCAATAACTTGGAAGATGCTCTATCCGTGGTAAAAAAAGTTGAAATATTCTCTTTAGCCGAGTCCCTAGGTGGGGTTGAATCCTTAATCGGGCATCCAGCAACAATGACTCATGCATCGATTCCTAAAGCGGAACGTGAGCAAAGTGGTGTAGTGGATAGTTTAATCCGTTTAAGTGTAGGAATCGAGGATGTGGAGGACTTAATTCAAGACTTAACTCAAGCCCTGGGCTAAAGCTTTTCTAACATACTGAAAAACTGATCCTTCTTAGCAGGGGATAAGGGTACAGCAGACCCATCCCTCATAATGACAGAGCCGCCTTCATGCTTATCATAACGCTCAATGTACTCTAAGTTAATTAAGTGGGATTGTTGAACCCGGAAAAATCCGTGATTTGAAAGTAAGGTCTCAAAATCCTTGAGCGTTCGAGAAACAAGAATTTTTTTACCGCTATTCAAATAGAAAAAGGTATAGTTTTTATCGGCCTCACAACGTATGATTTCACTCAGGTCTACCACGTGTACACTTTCTTGGGTCTTAAGGACTAACTTTCGCTTTTGGTTGGTTTGAAGGTTGTGGGTGAGCGCCTCAAATTGAGAATCCTCTTTTTTGAAATCTACGGTGTCTATGGCATTTTGTAGGGCCGTTTTTAATTCCTCTTCATCAATAGGTTTGAGAATATAATCAAGGGCACTAAACTTGATAGCCATAATGGCATATTCCTGAAAGGCAGTGATAAATATTAATTCAAATTTTTTATCCTTTACACGGTTTAATAAGTCAAATCCAGTTCCGTCTGGCATTTGAATGTCTAAAAACACGATGTCCGGTTGAATCCGATTAATCGATTCAATGCCTGTTTCTACGTTCTCTCCGTCTGTAAATACTTCAACGTCAAGATTAAACGAATCGATCATGCGTTTTACGAAATCCCGGATGCGTTTTTCATCATCAATTATCAGTACTTTTTTCATATGAACCAAATTTAGTGTTTTCGTAAATGATTGGCAAACAAATTATTACACGTGTCCCAGTTTTTTGCTTAATATCCAAATCCTCAATGGTTAAGCTTCCTTTTCCTTTATACTTCTTATTCATAATTTCAATGCGTTCACGGGTAATATCCAGTGCCATGCTCTTATGAGATTTGTTCTTTTTAATTTTTCCAGCTTTGGTTCTTCCAACACCATTGTCAGTAATCACAACCTCCAACATACCAAAGCGTTCCTTCATCGTAATTTCTATCAATCCGTGTTCAATGGTATGTAATTGCCCATGTTCAATCGAGTTTTCGATAAACGGTTGGGTGATCATTGGGGGTATAACTGCTCGCCTGAAGAGTAACTCTTCATCAATCTCTATGTTAAAATTAAAACGATCTTCAAATCTTAATTTTTGAGTAGTTAAGTACTTTGATAAAATTTCTTTTTCAATATCTATGGTGATAAACTCTTTTGGAGAATTCTCTAAAATTAAGCGAATCAAACGAGAAAAGTTTACAAGAAACTTCGACGTTTTTTCAGGTGTGTTTTCATATATATAACTTTGAATCACCGCCAAGGCATTAAAAATAAAGTGGGGATTCATTTGGGAGCGTAACAAGGTTTGTGACATTTCGGATTCTCGCTGCTCTTGTAAAGTCGTCCGTTGGCGAACAATAAAAAATACAGAAACGGCCGATAAGAAGAAGATAGCAATTACAATACTTATTCCCAGCAATTGGCGGTCACTTTGGAGCTGCAAAATTTCTTTTTCCTTTAATTCTTTTTGGAGTTTTTCTTCTTGCGTTTCAATTAAACGCTCACGTTCTTCCCTTGAATTGGTTTGTGTGAGGTCTTCAATTTTCTTACTATCAATTGAAAAGGAGTTTCGTCGTAAAAAGTCGGTGTGCCGTTTCAAGTAATCGTATGCTTTCTGTTTTTGACCTTGCTCAGCATACACATTCGACAAGGCAAAGTAACTTTCGTAAATTCGATTACGCTCCTTGATGTTGTTGCGAATTACAATGGATTTTAATATATTTCTCTCTGCATTTATTAAATCTTTTTTTGATAAATAAACCAATCCAATTTGATGATAAACACTCGCCATTTTTTCTGGTTGTCTGGATTGTTCGAAATAAGTGAGTGAAGAATTGAACGCCTCCAATGATTTATTAATTTGCTTTGCCGCGTTGTATGTTTCTCCTAACACCATCCAAGCTTCCCCGAGCGATAAGTAATCTTTTAAGGTTTCCAACCCTTTGACACTGGCAGGGAGAAAAACCAAAACCTCGTTCGGAAATCCTTTTCTGATCTCGATTCGAGCCCTAAGGATATCATTCTCTAATTTTAATCGTTTACTTGAAATTCTTCCACTTTTTAATTGACTTTTTCTGAGGTAATTTTCTGCTTCTCTCAGGTTTCCTGCATCTAAGGATAATTCTGCAATAAAACGATTGAATATACACTCGTAATACGTGTTGTTAAGTTTTTCTACAACCTGAAGGGCCAATAATTCTTGCATAACTGCTTCTTGTATGTTGGAGAATTGCGCGTGATTTAGCGCAGATTGATGCAAGCACAAGGCCAATTCCAGTTCATTCGTTGAGCGTTTTGCAAATTCAATGGCTCGATTAATAAATAAATCAGCTGAATCTTTCTTGTTCTCATACAGGTATACTTTCGAGTATAGCCTGTAAGCTTGGGATACCCATGGGTTTTCGCGTTTTGTTCTTGCAAAACTAACGGCGCGTTCCAGCCCTTTTTTCGCCGAATTAAATTCACCTTTTAGCAAAAAATATTCACAGACCTCTAGTTGCTTAAGATGAAGAATGAATGGATTATTAATGGCCCGATTTTTTATTGAATTCATCTGTGCTGCATCATGAATAAATCCTTTGTAATTCCCATTTAGAGATTTTTCATACACTTTTAAAATGCCCATGATCGGAGAATTGGCGTTTATGCCCTTTAATTTCATGCTAAAATCAATGGGGTTAAACCGATTCTCTTGACAAAAACGAATGAGTTCAGTTTCTTGCGCGAATGAATGCTTAAACAAAAGCAAACACAGGATGCTGGTGACCAGAAAGGGATTTAATGAAAATGAACGGATAGAATTCACCTAACAAAGATAACTTTTCAGTGCTAACCTCCAATTACTTTTCTACCTTTGTTTTATGTTAAACGACTTGATTCATGCGTGGTTATCCGAAGATATAGGGGTGGGGGACCACTCCACCTTAGCTGCGATTAATCCCGAGGCAAGAAGCACTGCCCGCTTATTGATAAAAGAATCTGGAATTATTGCGGGCTTAGCAGTGGCAAAACGAATATACGAACGAACAGATGTTAGCTCAAACATTCAATGGCTAAAGCAAGACGGAGATGCTATTGAAGCGGGTGAAGTTGCATTTATCGTCGAAGGCAATGCTCAGAACATTCTAAGCACGGAGCGTTTAATTTTGAATTGCATGCAGCGCATGTCCGGTATTGCAACCAAAACACATGCCTTAAGTCAACAAATTGCACATACTTCAGCCAAGTTACTCGATACACGAAAAACAACGCCTGGTTTTCGACTCCTAGAAAAAGAGGCAGTGCTAATCGGAGGAGGGTACAATCATCGATTTGGACTATATGATATGATTATGCTAAAGGACAACCACATTGATTTTTGTGGCGGAATTCAAAAAGCAGTAGATGCGGTCGACGCATATAAAAATGTCAAAAATCTAACGATTCCTGTTGAAGTAGAAGTCAGAAACGAAGCGGAACTTATGCAAGTGATTCAAACCCAAGGGGTGAATCGAATATTATTAGATAATTTCTCGCCAGAACAAATTAAGTCCTGTATTTCTATGATTCCATCTCATTTTGAGATCGAAGCGTCTGGTGGAATTACGGAGGATAATATCTTAGGATTTGCTGAGGCAGGGGTTCATTTTATTTCTGTGGGTGCCTTGACGCATCACGTGAAAAGCTTAGACCTTAGTTTAAAGGCGATAATTCATTAATGAGTTCCGACTTCGATTGCACGCGATCGATACCCTATCAATTCTTCAATTAGTAAGGAGTCTTCCTCCAATTTATTGCCGATAACAACAAGATTCGCTCCCGCCTCATGTGCTTTTTGAATGGAAGCAATCGTTCGTAATCCCCCACCAATAATTAATGGCCTCCCGAGCGCACTCAATTCATGTATTATTTCTTCTGAAACTGGGGCGTGTGCCCCGCTTCCCGCATCAACATACAAACAATCCATACCTAAGAGAATTCCGGCTTTTGCTGTTGAAGAGATAAACGCCACATCGTTTTGTGCAATTGCTGCAGTACCCGAAACCCGCTCAACAGCCGATTGAAAACCCCCATCTACTAAAATATATCCAGTACTAATTATTTCCATGTTCGATTGAAATAAGAGCTCAGCGGCCTCGACCTGTTGTCCGATTAGGTACGTTGGGTTGCGACCCGATATTAATGAAAGAAAAAGCAGTCCATCCGCGCTTATATTTAGTTGCGAAGTTCCTCCTGGAAAGATAATCAACGGGATCGATGTGGTCGCTTTAATTATTTCAATCGTTTGACTCATTTGCTCCGCATTCACAGTGCTTCCGCCTATAAAAATAAATTCCGGGGAAATCGCGCATATTGCATCCAGTTGCCTTGCAAATTGCACCTCATTCACTGCTTTTTCGGGGTCTATTAAAATGGCGATGCCTCGATTTAGAGCAGTTAATTTATCTAAGAGTGGTTTATGTTTACGCATAGGTAGCAATAGAAAGTATGACGTTCTTAACATGAACAATATTACAGTTAACGATCAAATTTTCGGTACCTGTTTCTACTGCAAAAGTAAACTTCGTCCCGGAAATTGCGATGCAACGCATTTGATTTTTCCAATGGATTCCTTTGATATTAACAAGTTTATAGAGCGCTTCCTTACAGCTCCACAGTTGCGTTAGTTGCACAACACCAACTTCACCAGCGAATAATTCAAGTTCATCGCTGCTACAAAACCGATCGGATATTGGTATAATTCGATCTGAAACTTCCTCAATATCGCATCCAAAGGGTATCCTTGCGTGTGCAAACAAGGCCCAATGTGCAGAGTGGCTTATTCCAATGGTGATGTCCGAATTATCAAATCTAGGTTTACCGTTTTCCCCGTAAATAATTAATTTTTCACCGAATACCTGGTGCTTAAGGTGGCGCACTGCGTTGAATTCTCTTTTCCGTTGAGCACTTCCAAATGAATTCAATTGGTTAATTTCCTCTAGGTTCAAGATGGATTCATGGGAATCAAGCATGTCGATCTCACCAATTGCCCATTCAACCAAAGCGATATTTCCCCGCGTTTTTTCCATAAACATTTAGATTTTAGCCATTTGAGCGATATTCAAACGACAAAACTCGACATTTTTTCTTTTTATTTTTTTAACATTTTGGCCATCCAAGTTAATATTTCTATATTTAGCAACTTAAATTTAATGTGTTCTTAGCAAAAATATACGAAAGAATATGCTGAAAAAATTACAGTTATTAGTGCTAAGCGTTTTGTTATCAAGCGCTTACATGTTTGCTCAGTCAGGATTGGGAACCCTTAAAGGGATCGTTAAAGATCAAAAATCAGGTGAGGTAATACCCAGCGCCAAGGTTTACTTGTTGTCAGGAACCTCGATGAAAGGGAATGCCATTACAGATGACAATGGAGAATTTCAAATTAATGCCATTTTACCGGGTACCTACGACGTAAAGGTGACTAACAAAATTGAAGGTTATCAAGATGCACTCGAGCAAGGCGTTGTCATTTCTTCGGATAAAATTACCTTCTTGGAAAAACTCACTTTGGGGAAACCTGAGAATGAACTCCAAAAAGATGAAGTTAAGGTTACCCGCTATAAAGTTCCTTTAATTGACAAGGATGGAGGAGCAACAGGTGCGGTCCTAGGGAGGGAAGACATCTCAAGAATGCCTGTGCGTTCTGCCGCTGGTGTTGCCCAATCGGTTGGTGGAGTTAACACCAATGAAGGAAGCGGTGAAATATCCGTAAGAGGTTCTCGTTCCGATGCTACGTATTTCTTTATTGATGGTATCAAAGTTCGTGGTTCTGCGAACTTGCCGAAAGCAGCACTTGAAGAGGTCTCGGTAATTACAGGGGGAGTTCCAGCAAATTACGGTGACGTGACAGGTGGTATTATCTCGGTTACAACAAGAGGGCCATCGGCTATTTATTTCGGTAGTATTGAGGCAGTAACTTCTGGTGCCTATTTTAAAGGTGCAGATCCGAATGGGTATGACGGGAAGGTAATTGGGCTTGATAAATTCGGATATAATTTGATTGAAGGAATGTTATCTGGACCACTTTGGATGCAAAAAGATTCTGCGGGTAATAAAACGCGACCCTTGTTAGGTTTCCTTGTTTCTGGTAACTTCACGGATGAATTGGATAATCGTCCATTGGCAGGTGGAGGATGGCGTGTTAAGCAATCAACTAGAGATGAGTTGCTTTCGAATCCGCTTCGTCCTACATCTACTGGTTTCGGAACCTTTCATAATGCCTTGTTTTTACAAAATCCGTTAGATGCAGAAGGCAATCCAACAGCTGATTCAGATTTTGAAAAAGTTGCATGGAGAATGAATGCAAGAAATACCACGATTTCTGGACAAGGTAAGATTGATGTTAACACAGGGCCATCGGTAAACTTACAATTTGGAGGTTCTATGAACTACTTTAGAGCTTCAAATTACTCGTATGCTGCATCCCTTTTGAACTTTACTAATTTCGGTGAATCAAAAGGATTAGACTATCGGGTTTATGGTAAAATTTCACAACGTTTTACTAACGATAACAAAAACAGCAAAATTAAATCAGCGAATTACACCTTAATGGTTGATTACAGTAAAACGCTTCGTGATTCATACGATCCAAAGCATCAATACAATATGTTCAACTATGGTCATGTGGGTAAATTTACTACCCGTCGTACCCCTTCTTATCAGTTTAATGATAATTTACAGCGTTGGGAACATAATGGATTCAAAGATTTAGAGGTTGCATTTTCTCCTTCTGAAACCAATGCTGCCTTAGCCGCAATTACTACACAGTATTATAACATCTATCAAGATGATGCGCTTGGACATTACGAAAACTTGTTCCAAATCCAACAAGGTAATGCCTTGAGAAATGGAGATGCTCCACAAAGCGTTTATGGCATTTGGTCGAACATCGGTTCTCCGTCTAATGGCTTTGGTAAATTTGAAAACGATCAGTTCCGTGTAACCGGTGCAGGTTCCTTAGTGATTGGAAATCACAGCATTTCACTTGGATTTGAATACGAACAACGAATCGACCGAGGGTGGTCTGACGGAGATCAAGGGCCTGTTGCCATTTGGTCAATTGCGCGTCAGTTAATGAATTTCCACATTGAAGAGCTAGATTATTCGTCCGGGGTGATTACAGATTCAGGATCGTTTAAAGCAATCACCTACGATCGCTTAAATGCAGGATATGCTAGCCAATCAGGAACCGGACTATATGGTGGTCAGTTGAATAACGACAACCAGTCATTCTTCGATTACAGTGTTAGAAAAGCCTTAAACTTAGACATCGCTGGAGATGATTATGTTGACATTGATATGTATGACCCTAGCATGTTCCAGTTTGATATGTTCTCTCCAGATGAATTAATGAACGGTGGAAATTCATTTGTTTCTTACTACGGATTCGATCATACCGGTAAGAAAGTTAAAGGAACAACAGACATTAATAAATACTTTAATGAGTTCGATGAGAATGGTAACTACAAAAGATTTATTGGTGCATTCCAACCTACCTATATGGCTGGATATGTTATGGATAAATTTGCGTTTAAAGACATCGTATTTAACGTGGGTGTTCGTGTTGACGTATTTGATGCAAATCAACCAGTTCTTAAGGACCCATACTTATTCTTTAATGCACGTACAGTGAAAGAAGCAAAAGAACTAAAGGCTAATGATCCAGGTCAGTACAATTGGGTGGTGATTCCTGAAAGCATGGGCGATGATTACATCGTTTATGTTAATGATATTTCAAACCCAACTGGAATCAATGGATTTAGAAATGGTGCAGAGTGGTTCAATGCGGTGGGTACAACAGTTGAAGATCCGAAAACACTTCAAGGCGCTGGAGGTATTGCTCCATGGGTATTGAATCCAGGGCAAACTGCACCCGATGCCTCTGCGTTTGAAGACTACAAGGCTCAAATTAATGTGATGCCTCGAATCGCTTTTTCATTCCCGATTTCTGAAAAAGCTTCGTTTTTTGCGCATTATGACATCTTAACGAAGCGCCCTACTTCAGGTTTCCGTTTTGATCCATACGAGTACCAATACATCCAAACACGAAGTGCAGTGATTTCAAACGCGAATCTTAAGCCAGAAACTACGGTAGATTACGAATTAGGATTCCAACAAGTGTTGTCGCCAACGTCGTCATTGAAAATCTCTGCGTTCTACCGCGAACAACGTAATAACGTGCAGTTAATCAATGTATTTATGGCTTACCCAGCGTCTTACAAAACGTTTGGTAACCGTGACTTCGGTACGGTTAAAGGGATGACGATTGCATACGATTTACGTCAAACAGGGAATATCCGTATGACTGCAAACTATACCTTACAGTTCGCTGATGGTACAGGGTCTGACGCAACGTCTATGGCAGCATTCATAAACGCAGGTATTCCTAACCTTCGAAATATCTTCCCTTACAGCTATGACCAACGCCATGCGTTCGCTATTACGTTTGACTATCGTTACGGAGAAGGTAAAGACTATAACGGTCCAAAAATTGGTGGGTTCAATGTGTTAGAAAATACCGGATTAAACATCTTTACTAACATTAACTCTGGATATCCATATTCCGCACAAACATTCATTACCGATGAAGGTATTGGTAATTTGAATGCAGGTATTAGCGGAACAGTGAATGGTTCACGTATGCCATGGACTTACCGTTTAGATATGCAGTTGGATCGAAACATCACCATTACACACAAATCAAAAGATGCAAAAAGCAAGGATAAAGAAAAAGTGTCCAATTTGAACATTTATATCCGTGCTACCAACTTGTTTAATCAATTCAATATACTATCAATTTACCGTGCTACAGGTAACGCAGATGATGACGGATATTTAGCAGCAGCTGCTAGTCAAACATCCATCCAAAATCAAACAGATGAACAAGCGTTTCGTGATTACTACTCTATGAAGGTGAATAATCCGTTTAACATTAGTGTACCTCGTACGATTCGTCTTGGAATAAAATATGATTTCTAAAATAAATAGCATAAAGGTTATGAAAAAGCAATTATTTGCCGCACTTATCGCAATCGTATTCATTGGTTCAAATGCCTTGGCATATTATGGGCCAAACGATAAAAATAAAAAGCCAACAGGAAAACCAAAAGCAAACTGTAGCCCCGCTACGGCTAAATATATCATGGAATTTAATGATGTACGTGCCTTAATTGAACAAGGGGGCTCCATGTTTCAAAACCGTCAAAACGGTGTAGCTGCTTATGAGGTTCCAAAAGGAAGTAATCGCTTTGCGATTTTTGCTGGTGCACTTTGGATGGGTGGAACGGACGTAAATGGACAGCTGAAGCTTGCCGCGTTGCGTTATCGTCAAGGAAACGATTTTTGGCCTGGTCCTTTATCGGTAACTCCTGGTACCGGAAATTATAATCCATTGTTCCCTGTAGGGGATGGAGCTATTCGTGATTTCGGTGAAGCGAACATCGACCCAGATCAGTGTATTGCTTACGATCAATTTTATACGATTCGTAAAGCGGAGGTGATTCGTTTTAATATCTGGTGGGAATGCCAAGCAGGGATTACTACAGAATGTGATGATGTGCAAGCACCTTCTAATGAAGAGTTGAATAGAATCTATAACTGGCCTGCACATGGTGATGTATCTAAAGGACAAGACTATTTCTTGGCGCCTTATTATGATAGAGATCAGGATGGTAATTATAATCCAGATAATGGTGACCACCCATGGTATGACGATATCCTAGGTCGTGACGATATTCAGTGTGGGTTTGACCGTCGAATTTCTTTGTTTGGTGATGAGACGCATTGGTGGGTTTTCAATGATAAAGGAAATATTCACACGGAAACAAATGGAGACCCAATTGGTATGGAGATTCGTGCACAAGCGTTCTCTTTCGCAACCAATGATGAGGTGAATAAAATGACCTTCTATAATTATGAATTAATTAATCGCGGTACGCAAACACTGTATGATACATATTTCGCTCAGTACTTGGATGCGGATGTTGGAAATTATGCAGATGACTACGCAGGTTGTGATGTTTCTCGTGGATTGGGTTATATGTACAATGGAGACCTTAACGATGAAAATGATGGAGGTAAATTAGGGTATGGAGATAATCCGCCAGCGATCGGTTGTGACTTCTTCGAAGGTCCATATCAAGATGCGGATGGAATCGATAATCCAGGTCCGTATTTTGATAACGCAACACAATCCTTAGTTGTTCCTACAGTGGTTGATGCCTTAGCTAATAATGGAATCGTTTACAAAGGAATCGGTATTGGTTATTCGGATGGTATTATTGATAATGAACGTTTTGGTATGCGACGATTTACCTATTATACTTCCACTTCTGCATATCCATACAATGACCCAGGTCCCGCAGCAGAATTTTATAACTTCATGGAAGGGCAATGGGCAAATGGCTCAGAAATGTATTATGGTGGGTTAGGAAGTACTCCAGGAACGCTATCTGATTATATGTTCCCTGGAACATCAGATCCATTGCATTGGTCTACTGCTGGTACTGATATGTCTGGTGCTTATCCAAATGGATGGGATGAATCAACAAACAATAACCCTGCGGGTGACCGTCGTTTCGTACAGTCAGCTGGTCCATTTACTTTGAAGCCAGGTGCCGTTAATAACATTACTGTTGGTATAGTTTACGGTCGTAGTACAGAAGGTACCTTAATGGCATCTGTAGATGCGATGAAACGAGCAGATACTAAAGCGCAAGCGTTGTTTGATGCATGTTTTAAAATTTTATCTCCGCCAGATGCTCCTAAATTAACAATTCAAGAGTTGGATAAGGAATTGATTTTAATGATTGAAAACCCGATCTCTTCAAACAACTATCAAGAAGCTTACGAAGAAATTGATGAAATTAATATTCCAGATCCTACCGTAGACAGAAAATACCGTTTTGAAGGATATCAAATCTTCCAGTTAAAGAATCAAGATGTTTCGATTTCGGATATCGCGGATCCAACCAAAGCGCGTTTGGTGGCTCAATGTGACATCAAGAATAGTATTTCTAGATTAATCAATTTTGAATTCGATGAGGCCTTAGGATTTTCAGTTCCAGTAGAGAAAGTAAATGGTGAAAACAAAGGAATCCGTCACTCTTTCCAAATCACAGAAGATGCATTTGCTCAAGGGGCACGACGTTTAGTTAACCACAAAACATATTACTATGTAGCGGTTGCTTATGCGCACAATGAATTCAAGAAGTATGACCCGAATGATCCATTGTTATTAGATGGACAAAAAATGCCTTACATTTCCTCTCGCTTGAATTTTGATGGTACTGCAATTAGTTCTACGCCGGCAGTTCCGCACAATCCAATGCCGGAGGCTGATGGTACCTATCAATTAGTTAGTTACGGTTCCACGCCAAAAATCACACGTTTAGATGGATACGGAAATGGTAATCGCTCGTTAGAATTTACAGATGAGTCTCTAAATACCATCTTAAATTCAGGTTTTATGGAAGACCCTGAATATGCTGCAGGCCAAGGCCCTGTTAACATTAAAGTGGTTGACCCATTAAACTTGAAAGGTGGTTATTTTGAATGTCGTTTTAGAAACTACACACCAACTTCTCCAGGAAATGCGGCAGATACCGCCAGTTGGGTGATTTATCGCTACGATACGAAAGGTGGAACCATTCAAGATTCTGTAAGTTCCGATGTTACGATTGCAGGTGACAATGAACAAATCATTCCAGAGTGGGGAATTTCTGTTCAGATTCACCAAGAGAATTACTATTTCCCATCAGGGTCAGGTAATATCACAGCAAAAACAACAGATATGATTGAGTCTTCTATGACCTATGGAGATTCTTCCAAACGTTGGTTAATGGGCGTTCCAGATAATGATGCCTATTTCCCAACCAACTGGATTCGTTCGGGAGATTATGCGCCAGAAACAGATCCAAATGATGCAGGATATGAATGTTTACCAGACGGCCCCGTATACTTAAATCCATGCAACTATCCGGATGAGGCAGGAGTAGACCCAGATCAAAGCTACGAGGGTATCTTAGAAGGAACGATTGCACCCCACCGATTAACAGGTTACCAAGCAGATTATATGCCATTAGCATATTGCGGTACCTTTAACGGGTCGTCTCGTCAAAATGCATCGATATCCTTCTTGCCAAGTGTGAACATCGTTATTACTAGCGATAAGAGCAAATGGACCCGTTGTCCGATTGTAGAACTTGGTCGTACGGCTGGATTGAATGTTGGGGGTGCAAATCCTGGCGCATTAAGAAAAAGTCCAAGCGTGGATAAGAACGGAAATGCTGACGGTACAGGTACCGGTATGGGCTGGTTCCCAGGGTATGCTGTAGACTTAGAATCCGGTGCTCGCTTGTACATGGCCTTTGGAGAGAATTCCTTCCTTGGTGGTGAAAACGGAGCAGACATGGTTTGGAATCCAACTTCGAACTTCGTGAGTAATGTTGGAACCCCATTAATGGGTGGAATGCATCCTATTTATGTGTTTAGTTACAACCAAAAGTCAATCAATGGGTATAACTCAAGTTTTGATTTCCCAGCGTACACTCCGGGTTCATCAGAGGATAATGCTAATAACGTGGCCTACCAAAAATACCTTGAGGTAGAGGCAAACAATACGCAATCAAAGCGTGATTTATACGGAAGTTTAACATGGATTTCTTATCCAATCTTGGCGCCAGGACAATCATTATTGTCAACTGATGTAACAATCCGTTTACGCATCAACAAAGAATATAAGAACTTCACGGCCACCGGAGCAAACGGCGGTAAGCCAATGTATGGGTGGTCAATGGATCAGATAGCCACAGAGGTTGGTTCACATGATGCGTTGCAAGAAGCCTTGAAAATGATTAATGTGGTTCCAAATCCATATTATGCATACTCGGATTATGAGCGCACGCGAATTGAAACAAAAGTTAAAATCACGAATCTTCCAGAAAAATGTACGGTTAAGATTTATTCGGTGAATGGTAAATTGATTCGTACCTTCAAAAAGGATAGTCCTGTGACTTCATTGGATTGGGATTTGACGAATAACAAAGCGATTCCAGTGGCAGGTGGTGTTTATCTCATTCACGTGGAAGTGCCGGAAATTGGAGAAGTGGTATTGAAGTTCTTTGGAGGTATGAGAACTCCTGATTATCAAGGAATCTAATCATTAATTATAGATAGCATGAAATCGATTAGTAAGTATAGTTTAATTTTTGCAGCAGCGTGTTCTTTGTCCGCATTTGCTGGAAATGAAGATCGTGTTGGATCTGCGGGTGCTTCCCATCTATTGGTGAATCCATGGGCTCGTGGTTCGGCGATAGGCGACGCGGGTGTAGCTACTATTAATGGCTTAGAAGCTCAGTATAATAACATCGCTGGCCTAGCATTTTTGGATAAGACTCAAATCAAATTCAATTATTCGAATTGGATGGGTAACGCCGGAATTAGTCTTAATTCAGCAGGTTTTGCTCAACGAGTTGGAGAGTCCAATGTAATTGCGGTGAGTATTCAATCCATGAATTACGGTGATGTTCCGATTACGACGGTTGCAAACCCTGAAGGCAATATCGGATATTTCTCTCCTCGTGCAAATATTTTCAATGTTGGATTCGCAAAGAAGTTCTCTTCTTCCATTTATGGTGGGATTAACTTTAAGGTGGTAACAGAAAGTATTTACAACTTAAAGTCAAACGGCATTGCACTCGATGCAGGGATTCGATATGTAACGGGTGAGCAGAATCAAATCAAATTTGGTATTGCTTTAAAGAATGTTGGTCCGGTAATGAAGTTTAAAGGAGATGGTTTAGCGAATCAAGTGGAGTATGTTTCAAGCGGTTTTATTGCATCGTTGGAACAACGTTCTGCTACGTATGAATTACCGTCTTTACTCTCTATTGGTGGGTCTTATGATTTCATCTTTAGTGATGCAAGTAAATTAAATGTAGCTCTTGCGTTTCAGGCGAATTCATTTTCTAAAGATCAATATAGAATTGGTTTAGATTATGGTATGTCAACGGAGAAAGTAGCATTCAATCTACGTGGAGGGTTTGTGTATGAGAATGGAATCTTCGATGCTGAGAATCGTTCTAATGCCCTTACAGGACCTACCGCTGGGTTCTCAGTAGATGCGCTTGTTGGTAAGAATAAAAGTGCATTAGGCGTAGAGTATTGCTCTCGTTTTGCCGGAGTATTTGGGATCATTCACACACTCGGGGTAACGATTAGTTTAAAATAAGAATTTATATTATTTTTGTTGAACAAGAGGGCTTCGGCTCTCTTGTTTGCGTTTAATCCCTTTTAAGATGTCACAAATTAATTACTATTCGGCTGAAGGCCTACAAAAATTAAAAGATGAATTGCATGACCTAACTCATGTTCAACGTCCATCTATTTCTAATCAAATCGCTGAAGCGCGTGATAAAGGTGATTTGTCAGAAAATGCAGAATATGATGCTGCCAAAGAGGCACAAGGTATCCTTGAAATGCGGATTTCCAAATTGGAGGCTGTCATTGCTAATGCACGCTTAATTGATGATGCGAATATTGATAAATCCCGTGCGTTTATTTTATCTACGGTAAAGATTCGAAACATTGCTAACAAAATGGAAATCGAGTATACGCTTGTTGCAGAAAGTGAAGCCGATATAAAGCTCAGGAAAATTTCTGTGGATTCACCAATAGGCAAAGGGATATTAGGTAAAAAAGTTGGGGAAGTAGCGGATATCCAAACACCAGGCGGCTTAATGCAATTTGAAATCCTCTCAATAACAAGGTAATGGCCAGTATTTTTTCGCGGATTGTTAGCGGTGAGCTGCCAGCATATATTCTTGCGGAAGATGATTTACATATGGCCATTTTGGATATCAATCCGCTCGTACAAGGTCATGTGTTGGTGTTCCCGAAAAAAGAAGTAGATTACCTATTTGATCTCGATGAGGAATCTTATCAATCGCTCATGCATTTCACAAAAAGTGTAGCCATCCGGTTGAAAGAACTTGTACCCTGTATACGAATTGGCGTTTCGGTAATTGGATTGGAGGTTCCACATGTTCACATTCATTTAATTCCTATGAATACTGTCCACGATATGAATTTTTCACAACAAAAATTATCTTTAGATATTCCC
>JBEGMB010000286.1:0-3562 GCA_041183245.1 Bacteroidota bacterium | reverse complement strand
GAATTTTATTATACATATTTTGTATTTGAATGCATTAAATGTATAAATAATTCTTCAGAAAACAAAACGAAAAATCAAGCGACTTAGAATTAAGCAATTAAATAAATAACTAAATAACTGGGTGCGCCCTTCGGCATGATTCGACCCTTCGATAAACTCAGGGGAATCCAGCTCATCACAAGCTGCTCAGGGAACGCAACTCGGTAATTGCATCCAGTGGTTAATTTTCAAAAAAAAAGAGGGTCTCCCCTCGTTTTTCTCTTTAGAATTAAACAAGCTAAAAATTTCCGCGTAGCGTCACGATGAAGTTTCGACCGGGCGCAGAAATGTTTGAAGCGTAATTTCTATAATTCTGGTCCAATATATTTTCACAAGCTACCTGAAGCGACAACTGACGAGAGAAATTATAATTCACTCGCGCGTTTACAGTAGCCCACGAAGGCATACCGTATGGTGTAGCATACGCAAAATTATCTTCGCCTTCCATGTTGTAATCTTCTAGGCGCTTCCAACCGGAATAATTCATGAATAATTCAGTTCGGAGCTTGCCAATCGTATAGACCATCGCCAATTTCCCAAATACAGGCGGAATATGATCCAAAGGAATGCTATCCGTTACATTTCTTCCTTTCGTATAATTCACCGTGGCTATCATACTCAGGTGATCGTTTAGCTTGCCCGACAACATCGCCTCAAATCCATAAACATAGGCCCTACCCGCGTTGGTCGTTGTCATCACTTGACTCAATTGTCCATCATAAACTACCGAATCTGCCCCATTAAACGTTCCGGTCCCCACCGTAAGCGCATTGGCAAGTAAGGTATAGTATCCGGTCGCTTGAATGCTTAACCCTTCGGAAAGTACTCGACTAATGCCAAACTCTCCATTGTAGGCATATTCTGCCTTTAAATTAGGGTTAGGCACCAACACAGACCCTTGCACGCTTTCAAAAACTTTCGATAAATCATCTACGTTCGGAGCACGAAACGCTGTTGATCCGCTTATGGACATTCTCCAAAACTTATTCGGCATATAAATCAATCCAAGATTCCCGTTGAGCGCTAAATGCTGTTGAGCAATATCATCAAATGGGAATGGGAAAAATGTTTTGTCAACAAAGTTGGAATTCAAACGCACATAGGATGCACGTAGTCCGTCGTTCAGAATTAATTTATCCGAAATCTCCCAGGTATGAGTTGCGTAAACTGCAGCAGACATCATGTTAGATCCCCCGTCTGGATAGCGTGTATCCAAGGGCGCAATCGTATCTGCAACAATATCTTTTTGAAACGCTGTAGATTTCACCTGATTGTGCCATGCGTCAAGCCCATAGCGGAATTCATGATCTCCTTTCTTCTTTGTAAAATCCGCATTTAGTGTAAGGATGTCTAAATTCTCTATGCGGTGATTCAAGAAATTCTTTTTAAATCGTCGATCCATACGGCTCTCTTCAATGGCTTGATACCCAAGCGTCATGCGTGCTGCATCAAACATGCTCGTTGCATTACTTAATTCTAAGGTATAGGCACTCATCAATCGAAATTGAGGTCCATAATACCATTCGCCGAATTTTGGGTTCCCATTACTGGTCTGCGTTAAGCGGTCGTAGCGGTCAATGTTACTGGAATTAGAAAGCTGTAGATTCAATTTATGCAGAACCCCTTCCTTTTGTTTAAAGGTAAATTTCTGCAACACGTCATGTTGCGAATAGGCGGACCCCACTTGCAAATTACTATCCAAATTTACAATGATTGAATCCACGCCATTAATGCGTTCCACATACCATGGCCGCGCACCAAAACTTCCAACGAAATCATTTCTTCGAGCGCCTTGGCGCAAATCTCCAAAGTTGGAATACGTAAACGAGGTTAATGAACCCAAACGTTTTGTCCCAACAGAAACATCTGCATGCGCTGCATACCCATTCACTGCACTCATGTAACGCGTAAATGCACTCGCTTTGATTAATGTTTTATCGGTTGTACTCAAGGTTGGATTCTTAGTCGTAAAGTGCATCACGCCCCCAATGGCATCGGATCCATACACTACAGCGCCCGGTCCGAATACCACCTCTACCCGATCCATCACCCCATTGTCCATGGTAATTACGTTCTGCAGATGTCCACCACGATAAATGGCATTGTTCATACGAACGCCATCCACTACTAAGAGTACCTTATTGGTTTCAAAACCACGAATGATGGGACTTCCACCGCCCAATTGACTTTTTTGTACAAAGACATTCCCGGAATTCGCCAAAACATCGGCAGTAGACGTTTGATTCATTAAAGCCAATTCTTGTTTAGAAATCACCTGTACTTTCTGGGCCAAGTCTTTTCGTTTCTCATTGAACTTACTTGCTGAAACCACGACCTCATCCACGGAATGTTGGTTAGGAAACATGGGTATTTTCCCCGAATTTGCTTTGATTTCATCAGAACCTACCGTTCTTGCAAGATATCCTTCCGCCTCGATGAGGTAGCACGAAGCATACTGAATCACGGTTACGAACCCTTCGATTCCGGTTTGATTTAACTTAGTTTGACCATCACAGCTTTTAACCTGTGCTTCACTTAACGGAAGGTTTGTATTCTGATCATAGATATACAATTTTTGTGCATAAAAAGGACCTTGGATCCATGCCAAAAGGACAACAAGAAACAGGAAGAATCGATTAAATTTAATGAACATGCGTAAAATTAATGGTTATTTTCGAACCATGGAACACACCTTGAAGTCCTTGAAAACCTATCGCTATGAAATTCAAGTACCGCAGTCGAACGTAAGGGCGCCTAAAATGATTATCGCCCTTCACGGCTATGGACAGTTGGTCAAATATTTTATTCGAAAATTCGAAGCCTTATCCTCCGAGTATTTGATTGTTTGTCCGGAAGGACCGCACCGATTTTATTTGAAGGGATCGAGCGGGCGGGTTGGTGCCAGTTGGATGACGAAGGAGGCTCGGGAAATGGATATTGCGGATAACGTACATTGGCTCAATGCCATGATAGATGAATTGAAAGAACATTATACCCCAGATTCGATTACACTCTTAGGTTTTTCTCAAGGCGCAGCGACGGCAGCGCGGTGGTATCAGCAAAATCCAAAACAGTTCGACCGATTAATCCTTTGGGCTGCGGTATTTCCACCAGACATTGAGCGTGGCACCTTTACCTCCAATCAGTCCATGCATTTCGTCCTAGGAAACCAAGACGAATATTACCAAGGCGCGGAGGCGGAAGCACTCAAGAACAGCTATCTGGACCTCGGATTCAAGGTACATACCTATGAGGGAACACATGATATTGATTCGAAAGTTGTAGCGGAGATTTTTGGGGCCCCGTTCCACGGGATTTGAAATCCCGTGGAACGGGAGGGGTTACTAATGAAACATCAATACACGTTAATCCCCCTAAGCCTACCTACTTTTTTACCGCACCCTGAGTTTCCAACTGAACCTTAGTGAAGGCGGAAGGTACCGAAGGGTGCTATAAAAAAATACCAAAAAATCCGTAGCCAACAACTTCCCCGTTCCACGGGATTTGAGCCTAACATATTGCT
>JBEGMB010000285.1:0-3242 GCA_041183245.1 Bacteroidota bacterium | reverse complement strand
AGCGTTAGCGAAGCAGGATTTATTCCAATTAGGTTCAACCCTCGCCAAACATACTAGAAATTTCTTGAGGCCATCGTTCTGCTCAGCTTTAGCGTAGCAGAATACGGTGGACTCGGTCCACTACTCTTCATATTCTTCTTTTGAGAATTCGTTCTTCGAAGCTTTAGCGAAGCAGAGTTTTTTATTTCATGTAAGTTCTTAAGAATTCGTTCTTCGAAGCTTTAGCGAAGTAGAACAATTTTACCCATTCGCCTACGTTTTTGCTCCCTTACCTATTTCCTATGCAATACGTTTATCTCCTAAAATGCTCAGATAATTCCACCTATACAGGATGTACACAAAATATCCAAGAGCGATTAAAACGGCATGCAAACAAAGAAGTAAAATACACTTCTACAAGACTCCCAGTAATGCTTGTTACTTATATAGCCTTCCAAGATAAATACAAGGCTTTTATGTTTGAAAAATATTTAAAATCCGGATCCGGTAAAGCTTTTTCGAACAAGCGGTTTTTGTGATGAAAAATACAAATACATTCGGCGGAATCGGTCCTCCCCTCCCTCTACTGAACTACCAACTTACGTATGGTGACCGTATTATTTGTGGGATCAATTAAATGAATAAAATACAAGCCATTACCCGTCCAGGTGCTGATATCTATGTAGAATTGTGCTTGATTTACCGAAGCGTTGAACACCTGCTGCCCTGTTGAATTTTCAATTTTTATTGAATACCCATTCATCAATGCGAAATTGCCGTTATCAATGGTAATATGATCACTGGCAGGGTTGGGATATACTTTTATGATATTCGTGTTGTTAGGAGCCGGAAGATTTAAGGTCGTATTAATAATTAAGGTATCGGTTACCGAAACTAACACCGTATCATATACATTAATGTGGGTCGTGATGGTGTCGAATACTTGCGTAACTATGGTGTCTTGAACCGTCACCGTATCGTAATGTAAACAGTTACTATCAAATGGATATCCTAAAGCGCCATTTGCCACTATACCTGTATTAAACGTGTTTTCGTAATACCAATCATATATGAATATATCTCCGTTAGAACTTAAAGCATAGTTTATGTAACCATACTTGAACCCATTAGTGCCAGTTGCTGGATTTGGAACACTTAATCTAAAACCGGCTTTATGTCCTCCTGGGCCGATACTAATAGTATTTGGACCTGTTGAATAAGGAGCAACAGGCCAGCTGCTTTGAAAGTAAAAATACTTTGCAGAACTTGTCCAACTTGACATGATATTTAGTGTATCGTTGGTACAATCAGTTACAGGAATATTGCTCAAATTATTTGAATTGACTCTTGCATTGCCCAAGCCCGATAAATATGAGAAATATGCGCTACCTGATAAGCCTGTCGTTATTCTTAAATCATTTGTACCATCGTTATTGATGTCGATATCATAAATAACACCTGGAGCAGGCGCTGGATAAACGCCTCCCCAATTTACATGAATAATCTGTCCATAAATAGACATGGTACTTAGAAATAATATAAATCCTACAATTAACTTTTTCATTTATTTGGTTTTAAATTGATTCCAAATATCAATGGCATATTTGACAATTCGGGTCATTGAAAAAAATAGAACAATTTCCACTGACAACTCAGGTCAGGGGTTTGCGAAAAACAAAGAAAATAGGCCATTTTTGTTGTCCAGATATGAATTTAGACAACTTAATGCGGTTAAAATTTTACCTTTAATGCTGAAATTTAACAACCTACTAAAAACCTATTTACTTTGAGTCGGGACTTTGAGAAAACACAATTAAGAAAAGAGAAGGTGCTTTCTAGCATTCAAAATGTTCCACAACAAGTTGCTACAAAAAAGATCAACAACAAGGACATCTCGAATTATACTAACTGTATAAATTGTATGTACACTTTTAACAAACATTAGTTTCACTAATCAATCAACTGTTTTTCAATCAAAAAATATAGACATAAAGAGATGAATAATCTACAGAATTAACCTACTTTAACGAATACAAATTTTAAACAAGAATCAATAAAATGAATCAATCAGTACATAACAAGTTAGTTTCCTTTATTTGGTCAATTGCAGACGATTGCTTACGCGATGTTTATGTTCGTGGTAAATACCGTGATGTAATTCTTCCTATGGTTGTTTTGCGCAGATTAGATGCTTTGCTTGAACCTACCAAGGAAGCTGTTATGGAGGAGTTGTCCTTTCAGCGTGACGAGGCAGAATTAACGGAATGGGATGAAAAAGGCTTGCAAACCGCCAGCGGCTTTGTTTTTTACAACACAAGTGAATGGACTCTTCAACGGATTTTTGATACGGCAACAAATAGTCAGCAAATTCTTCAAGCAAATGTTGAAGATTATTTGTTAGGTTTTAGTCCAAATGTTCGAGAGATAATTGACAAATTCAATCTCAAAAGCCAAATTATTCATATGGCGTCCAAGGATGTGCTTTTGGATGTTTTAGAAAAATTCACTTCACCCTATATAAACCTTACTCCGTTTGAAAAAAATGATCCCGAAGGAAGAAAACTACCGCCTTTAACAAACTTGGGCATGGGATATGTTTTTGAAGAGTTGATTCGTAAGTTTAATGAAGAAAACAATGAAGAAGCTGGAGAGCACTTTACACCTCGTGAAGTTATAGACTTAATGACTCATATTATTTTTGAACCAATTAAAGAAAATTTGCCACCAGTGATGACCATTTATGATCCGGCTTGCGGTTCTGGAGGTATGTTGACGGAGTCTCAAAATTTTATCCTTGATGAAGAAGGTCAAATTCGAGCATTAGGGGACGTTTACCTCTATGGTAAGGAAATTAACGATGAAACCTATGCGATTTGTAAATCGGATATGATGATTAAAGGGAATAACCCTGAAAACATCAGAGTTGGTTCTACTTTGAGCACTGATGAGTTTGCAGGAACAACCTTCGATTTCATGTTGTCCAATCCACCTTACGGAAAATCATGGGCAGGAGAACAAAAGTATATCAAGGATGGGAAAGAAATCATTGACCCACGTTTTCAGATAAAACTCAAGAACTATTGGGGATTTGAGGAAGATACTGATGCCACCCCACGTTCATCAGACGGTCAACTTCTATTCTTGATGGATATGGTTCATAAAATGAAACCATTAACTCAGAGCCCCCTTGGTTCAAGAATAGCTTCCGTTCATAATGGTAGTAGCTTGTTCACTGGTGATGCTGGTGGCGGAGAAAGCAATAT
>JBEGMB010000284.1:0-5403 GCA_041183245.1 Bacteroidota bacterium | reverse complement strand
GAATTAATCTGCCGATTAAAGAATTAAAAGAGTGAAAATTTGATTTCAAACAGTAATTAATTTCAAGCAATACCTATGATCCCCTACCAAGAATACGAAAAAGCAGTCTATGACTGGTTACTAAACAAACGAGAACTGGACCCGAATTTCACGTTCTCAACAAGAATCAAAGGCTCAAAAGGATCTGAATTGGATTATTTTATAGGCACGGAAAAGTCAGGTTATTTTGGTTTTACGCTTTGGAATATACCTGTTAGTTTTCCTGGTTCTGCTGGTGATGTAATTGATATTTTTTGTGGATACACGCAACATGGAATTTCGTATTACATACAATTCGTTCAAACAGAATCACCAAAAGACCTACAAAATGAATTAGTCTTAAAATTTTTAAAATCACTGAAACCAAGAATAGATGAACTTGGATCGTATAAATACGAATCTAAACCGGGAAACAGTATGTTTAAATACGAACTACAAAGTCCTAAAGAGAACTATACATCCATTGATGATTTATTGCCTGACTTGAATGACACGATTAATCAATTAACACCTATTATTGATGAAGAGATTTCAAGATTCAAAGCGACACACCCCGAATTTCAAGCACATAGGATTACCAATGATGAATTTGATAAATACTTTATTGAAAATGTCAACCGGAGGCAAGAAAAGTATGAAAATATAGGGTTTTATGAAGACATTGAAATTGATTTCAAACATTTCCTGGAGAAATTCGAAAAACAAGATTTGGATTTATACCTCGATTTTTTAAGAGAAATTGGGCAATATTTTGGACTTGAAACAGGGGACGAAAGACTTGTATTTAACGTTCATTCCCGAAGGGGACATTTAAGTTTTACGATTGGTCAACGGTATTGTCTTACTCTTCGTAAAAAACAATCGGATGGTGATTTTGGGTTTATATCCACTAAGGCCCTTTCAAATGAAAGTGAACAATTCAAAGGCAGTAATCCAAGGCCCTGGTTTACCTACCAACATGGAGTTTATATTTCGAAAGAAATGAAAGAAAGCATATTCGATGCTATTAAATTCGAATTAGAAAGAAGTGAAAAATCAGGTTATCGAAAATTCAACAAACCAGAATTTGAAGAATTAATACTAGGCAAGCAAATTGGATTATCACAAAATGGAAATCAAAAATCTATGAATAACACACCCCTCAACCAAATCCTTTATGGCCCACCAGGAACCGGGAAGACATACTCTACAATAGATTTGGTTGTAGATATTTTGGAACCCAATAATACACTAAAAAGAGAGGAAAAGAAAAAGATCTATGATCAACTGATTACTGACAACAGGGCTTACTTCACCACGTTTCATCAGTCGATGTCTTATGAAGAATTTATTGAAGGGATTAAACCGCATACAGTAAACGACCAAATCAAGTACGAGGTCACCAATGGGATACTCAAAGATCTTGTTGAGCAGTGTTTTGAGGATATTAAAGCCTTAAAAGCGTTAAGTGGTTCGGGAACTTCTGAAATGAGTTTCAAAGAGAAGTTTCACGAATTCGGCAAAGCAATTCAGATAGGAAAAATCATACTTAAAACTAGAAGTGGTATTTCGGTTAAATTATCCCAAACTTCGAATGCAGGAAATCTGCAATTGAATTCGGGTGAGGACACTCGTGATTATGTCATTTCCATGAAAAGGCTCGAGAAACTAGTGGCTGCTTTTCCAAAACCTGGGGTAATCAAAAATATCCATGAGGAGATCAGATCGGTTATCGGAGGGAGCAATTCCAGTTTATATTTTGCAGCCTTAGAAGCCTTTATTGCCTTTGATAAAAAACTCACAGAAACCGTTCAAATAGACGGTAAAGAAATTAGTCTCTCAGAAATAGAATTAACCCCTGAGGAAATGTCCTCACTTCCACCCTATTTTCTCGTTATTGACGAAATCAACCGAGGTAATGTATCGGCTATATTTGGTGAATTGATTACACTCATCGAGGAAGACAAACGTTTTGGAAGTAAGAATCAATTGTTAATAACGCTGCCTTATTCTCGTGAAGAATTCATACTACCGCCAAACCTATATATTATCGGCACCATGAACACCGCAGACCGTTCTGTTGAAGCATTAGACACTGCGTTGCGCAGAAGGTTCTCGTTTGTAGAAATGTTACCTGATCCATCCAAACTACAAGGGAAGATCATCGATGGCGTTGACTTGAAGTTGTTGCTTGAAACAATGAACGAGCGTATAGAAGTACTCGTTGACCGTGACCACACCATTGGTCATGCCTTTTTGATCGATATAAAATCAATAGACGAACTCCGGAATGCATTTGCCAATAAAATCATTCCATTACTACAAGAATATTTCTACGGAAACTACCGCAAAATGGAGATGGTAATTGGCTCTGCTTTTTTCAAAATTACCGAAGCGAACAAGGTGAAATTTGCTGTTCAATCTGAAGATTTTGATGCGGATGGCAAGATTTACCAGATTCTGAACATCTCGGATAAAGCAGTAATGTCTGACGAAACCTTTATTCAGGCCCTACAAAAACTGTTGTCGCCAGAATAATGCAAAAGCCCATTAACGTTTTCGAGCACGGCAGGCTGTTGATTGGCGAACAAGGTTTTGAAAAGAACCATTGGGAAGCCTTTGTCAAATTGAATACACTGCACAACAACGAGTATTTTGATGTGCTGCATAACGGGCTTCGCTTTAAACAGTATGTGGGTGTCATTCAAGTGGATAGGCTGCTTGTAAATATCCATCCGAAGGCGGATAAGAATGATGCCGATGACAAATGGAAACCTGTGTTATTGCAAATGCTTAAAACGTGTGGGAAATTAAAAGCACAATCCACCGGTCAAGCCCAACTAAAGCATCAACATATCAATTTACTGGAAGTTTATTTTGAGTATTACCTAAATGAGCTCGAGCAATTGATCAGGCAGGGCTTAGTCAAAAAATACAGAACTGAAAAAAGCAATGTAAAGGCATTGAAAGGCAAACTTGATTTTGCGGGTAATCTTCGTCATAACCTCGTACATCAAGAACGCTTCTACACTTCGCATCAGGTGTATGACCGAAATCATCAATTGCATCAGGTCTTGGCTTATGCGCTTCAAATTGTAGGGCAATTTTCCCGGACTTCTTTTCTCAACGATAAATGTAAACGCATTCAACTTGGCTTCCCGGAAGTTGATCAAATCAAGCCAACCATTCAATTGCTTGATTCGCTGCAAATTGATCGAAAAACCAGCGCTTATGAACGTGTTCTTGAATTGGCCAAACTCATTATTCTCAATTATTCGCCAGACATCAATCAAGGCAAGCAACAGATGATTTCAATTCTTTTTGACATGAATATCCTGTGGGAAGAATACGTGCTCCAAATCCTACGCAATTACGCCAACCAGCACCCAGCTGAACAATGGTGTGTCAGAGGTCAGGAACCGAAACCATTTTATGCAAGTTACCGAAGCATTAGGCCAGACATCGTTCTCAGAAAAGGGACAATTGAAACATTCGTTATCGATACCAAATGGAAACGCCCCAATAATAATTCGGCAAGTATTGAAGATCTACGTCAAATGTACACCTATGGTAGATTTTGGAAAACAAATAAATTAGTTCTATTATATCCCGGTCTTGCCTTTGACAGCGGCTATCTCCCCTACCCAAATAAAAATGACCATGATTCCGATTACCACCAATGTAAAACACTTTTTGTGAACATTTTGGAGGGCGATAAAATTGACACAAACCTTGCCTTTAAAATCATTCAACACCTAAGCAACTAACATGAACGTCCAACTCACCATCGTCCGAGGCGGTAGAATTGAATTCGCACGTACGGGTATATATCCTGAATACCTGCAGTTTTTCTTTCCAGAGAATCAAAAGCATTGGCGCGTTAAGTTGAACCATGAGGTACAATCAGGGTTTCTGCGCAGCAAGGGCGAAATACACTTTGAATATCAGTACATCCATGGAGAATGCAAAATCAGAGCATGGCATAAAGACTTCCTTACCTTACCCGATTTTGAGCAGATTGATTATGTGATGGAGATGTTGGTGGATTGAAAAGTAATTTATCTTTAGATAGAGCAAATCAATGCCATGTAAAGAATATTTTTCACAAAATTTTGATTACTAATAAGTCATAATATGATACTTTTCTTTGATACAGAAACAACAGGTCTACCTGAAAATTGGAAAGCACCAGTCACAGATTTAGATAATTGGCCTAGATTAGTTCAGTTAGCCTATTTAGTATATGATTTCGATGGGAATTTGATTCATTCAAGCAATGAGATCGTAAAACCTAATGGCTTCACAATTCCTGTAGATGCGTCAAATGTTCATGGCATTACAACTGATATTGCGAATCAAAGAGGTAGTAAAATTGAAGAAGTATTCGAATTGTTCTCCATTCATTTAAAACGAGCAAAAGTTCTAGTTGCTCATAATATGGCTTACGATGAAAAAATCATAGGTTCTGAGATGATTCGTTTGGGAATGGAAAACACCGTTGATTCAAAAGAAAAAATTTGCACAATGGAATCAACTGTAGACCTTTGCAAAATCGACGGTCCGTATGGCTACAAATGGCCAAAATTGGAGGAATTACATCGGTTTTTGTTTAACCATGATTTCGATGGTGCGCATGATGCGTTGGCAGATATTCAAGCTACTGCAAAGTGTTTTTGGGAGTTGAATAAGAGAAGTTTATTCAAAAAACAATTAGTTAATAAGAATTTGAATTTTACGAAAATAATGATAGATGATGACCTGGCTAGATTTATTACCTTATTTAAATCAAATCTTCAGTTAACGAAATTGTTGATTAGTATTTATTATCCTTTCAGTAATTTCGAGATTACAAAATATTGGGATACTATAATAAAAGGAGATGCCCATTATACTTGTACTATAAGCGATGTTGACACGGTTTATCAACCCAAATTAGGTTTGTGTTTCAATAAAAATATCTCATGGAACCCTGAGTTAAGAAAAAAATGGTCGGCTGGCATATGGGACCCTTTTCTTTGTTCAATAGTTGGAATAGGACTAAACGATGCAGATTCAATAGAGGATTCCACTATTTTAGCTAAAATCATTCCTTTAGACTTGAAATCTGAAATTCAAAATAGAAATGATCAAATATTGGATTTTTATACCATGAATCATTTAGACCCTGATTTCAACGTCGAACCACCATATACAATAGATATGGATGAAATAAATGAAGTTTATAAAAAATTAGATTTTAGTACCTTTAAACGATTCTTCGAATCTAAAAGTGATATTGTAATTTGTAATGAAAGTATTTGGGATAATACACTGAAAGAAATATTCACAAAAGAGAGAGTTTCTGAATTTTTGAATTACCCAATGGCAATCAAAACGGAATTTGAT
>JBEGMB010000283.1:0-6241 GCA_041183245.1 Bacteroidota bacterium | reverse complement strand
AAAAAATTTCATGAGAATAAATTTTAATGTTGATTATTGAATTTTATAAGTAGTACATTCACCTGCATTCATTGTGATATTTTCATTAATCCACTCAAAATCTGTCTCATCTAATACTCTAATATTTACTGACTTGCTCGCAGAAACTCCAAAATCAATGGTTTTATTTAATTGACCATTTGACGAGCAATCAGGTGTACCTGCAAGATATTCTGTCGCAGAAAAAGATCCTAAATAAGTACCATCAACATATAATTTCAATACAGTTGCAACTCCTGACCATGAAGCAGCAGCTGGTTGATCTTGCCAAATAATAATTTTTGATGAATAAGTGCAACTGCCGTCGTTGGTTTTTGCTTTGGACGAATAATTGTCAGCTTTAACGTCTGTACATCCTGCCTTTTTGCAGGAACTTAATGTGGTAAATAACATACCCACACTAAAAAGTAAAATCATTTTTTTCATAAATAATAAATTAAAAGTTGCGTCAAATATACATAAGAAAAATTAATACGGCATATATGTCGTATTAAAATTTTTATTTATACCTCAATTTTGAGGGTGCAATCCTCCTTTGAAAACGACCTAAAGCAGTTTGGAACTGAAATTAAATCAGTAAGAAAAGCTAAAAAAATAACTCAATTGCAGCTATCATCATTATGCGACATTGACATACGAACCATACAACGAATAGAAAAAGGTGAATTTAATCCAAGCCTACGGGTGTTGATACGTATAGCGAATGCATTCGAAATGCCCCTTTCAAACTTAATAAAACAAGTGGAAGAGGCCGGAAATCTGAATTAATTCAGTCGAAACTGAATATTCATTTTAGAAAGTGCCTTGTATAATTCCGGATCCGGTTTCACCCGCACAGACTTCGAAGCCATATTTAACTCTAAGCCTTCCACCGCATCAAAAATTGTGAATTGTACATTGCACGACCCCTGATTTGCCAAAAACAAGCCGTTAAGTTCATCAATCAAGAGGTGATTAAGGTCCTTGTTTGGTATGCTTAAATGCAAGCCTTTAACCCGTTTTTCCCGCAAATGCTGCAAGAGTTCAACTTCATTTAAATTAAATTCTAAGTGCGTTCGATGTCGTGGTTTTTCTATACGTCCACGCAAGGTTAAAAATACCCCGGGTTGCAGTAAATGCTTGAACTTTAAATAATTTTCGCGGAAAATATTCAGCTTATATTGATCGGTATAATCTTCAAAAATCACCGTTCCAAAGGGATCGCCATTCTTTGCAATCCGATGTTCAATGGAGGTAACTACTACCGCCATCAACAAATCGCGGCCTTTATAGGTTTCCATATCATTCAACATGGCTAAGGCCCCGGTACAAAAGGCATCAATCTCCATTTTATAATCATCCAAGGGATGCCCGGAAATGAAAATCCCAATGACCTCCCGTTCTTTGGCTAACTTATAACTCGAAGACCACTCCTCACATGAAGGGATTTTTGGTTCAACTACATCGAATCCAGAACCCTTACCAAAAAGGTCTTGCTGATTCGAGTCTTTACTCTCCTGATAGGAGTTGCCATAGCGTATGATGTTTTCCAAAAACAAGCGATTCGATCCTTCTTCGATAAAATACTGCGCCCGATGCAGCTCACTAAACGAATCAAATCCACCTGCATATACTAAATTTTGCATCGCTGCTCGATTGATGGCTTTTAAATTCACCCTACGAATGAAATCAAAAATACTGGTATATCGTCCCTCCGATCGACCTTGAATAATCGCTTCTACTGGTCCTTCACCAATTCCGCGAATGGCTCCCAATCCGAAGCGAATATCCCCGTTCGCATTTACTGTAAAATTCAAACGGGATTCATTCACATCCGGACCCAAAACATTCACCCCCATGCGACGACATTCTTCCATAAAGAAGGTTACTTGCTTAATATCGCTCATGTTATTGCTTAACACGGCTGCCATATATTCCGCCGGGTAATTTGCCTTAAGATAAGCCGTTTGATAAGCCACCCAAGCATAGCACGTAGAATGCGATTTGTTGAACGCATAGGACGCAAACGCTTCCCAGTCCTTCCAAATCTTCTCCAATTTATCGTTGGCATGGCCTTTCGCATTTCCACGCTCTATAAATACCGGACGCATTTTATCCAGTACCTTGCGGTCCTTTTTACCCATCGCCTTCCTTAGGGTATCGGCCTCACCTTTGGTAAAATCAGCCAACTTCTGAGAAAGCAACATCACTTGCTCTTGATAGACTGTAATTCCGTAGGTTTCTTTTAAATGGCCCTCGCAATCATCTAAATCATATACGATCGGCTCTTCACCATGTTTTCGTTTAATATATGACGGTATATACTCCAAAGGACCCGGACGATAAAGTGCATTCATTGCAATAAGGTCAGCAAAAGCGGTAGGTTTTAATTCCCGCATGTATTTTTGCATTCCGGGAGATTCGTACTGAAAAATCCCTACCGTTTCACCGCGCTGAAAAAGCTTATAGGTGAGCTCATCGTCAATTGGAAATTGATCCGGGTCAAGTTCTATTCCTCGATTCTCTTTGATGATTCGAACCGCATCCTTAATCAAGGTAAGGGTTTTCAAGCCAAGGAAATCCATTTTAAGTAGGCCTGCAGATTCTGCTACGGAGTTATCAAATTGCGTACATACCATGACAGAATCTTTCGCCGTAGCAACAGGTACGAAATTCGTAATGTCATCGGGCGTAATTATCACCCCACAGGCGTGTATTCCCGTATTTCTAACCGACCCTTCGATTGCTTTAGCTTGTCGCAACACATCCGATGCAGGACCTTGTCCCTGAAATATTTTACGCAATTCCTTCGCATTATTCAATGCTTCTTGATTGTTTTTCAAGGCATCGGCTAGTGCGGGCTCTTCTAAATCGAACAACTTCTTCAATGAAATGTCGGGCACCAATTTAGCTAAGCGGTCGGCATCTGGCAGGGGCAAATCCAATACCCGTGCAGTATCTCTAATGGCGGATTTAGCTGCCATGGTACCATAGGTAATGATTTGGGCCACCTGATTGGCACCGTATTTCTTAATCACATAATCAATAACTCTCCCTCTCCCTTCATCATCAAAATCGATATCAATATCGGGCATTGAAATCCGATCGGGATTCAAGAAACGCTCAAAGAGGAGATCGTATTTAATTGGATCCACGTTCGTAATTCCAATGCAGTATGCTACGGCAGAACCGGCGGCAGAACCCCTTCCAGGACCTACGGAAACCCCCATATCGCGTGCCGCATTACAGAAATCTTGAACAATTAGAAAGTACCCAGGATACCCGGTGTTTTCAATGGTTTTCAACTCAAAATCTAAGCGCTCTTTGAGCTCCTCGCTGATTTCGCCATAGCGCTTTAGTGCGCCTTGATATGTTAAGTGCTTTAAAAAGCCATTTTCGCCATTTTTTGTACCGTTAATATCGTCACTTGGATCAATAAATTCCTCTGGAATTTCAAATTTTGGAAGTAACACATCGCGCGACAAGGTATAGGCTTCACATTTCCCAATGATCTCGGCAATCGATAAAATAGACTCCGGTAAATCGGCGAACAAGCGCTTCATTTGATCAGGTGTCTTGAAATAAAATTCATCATTTTCAAACCCGTGACGATACCCTCTTCCGCGACCAATCGGTGTAGACATCAATTCACCGTCCCTTACGCACAACAAGACGTCGTGTGCATTGGCATCGCCCTGGTTCACGTAATAACTGTTATTTGTTGCCACCAATTTAACGCCGTGTGCCTTCGAAAAACGAATTAACACCTCATTTGCATGGTCTTCCGCCTCTAATTGATGTCGGTTAATTTCCAGGTAGAAGTCTTCATTGAATACAGATTTCCACCATAACAACGCACTTTCTGCCTGAGCTTCACCCACATTTAAGATGAGGGATGTAATTTCACCATCAAGACCACCTGACAATACAATTATGTCCTTAGCGTATTGTTCTACCAATGCTTTATCAATTCTCGGGAGGTAATAGAATCCGTCGGTATAGGCGAGGGACGATAATTTTATCAGGTTTTGATACCCGTTTTTATTTTTTGCAAGGAAGACCATTTTGTAGCCCAGATCCTTGGTGTCACGATTTTTATGATCAACACATACATTAAATTCGCAACCAATAATTGGAAGGATTGGACGCTTCGTAAAGGGTGAACCATTCTCTTCAGCCTCCGCTTTCTCCTGCAATATTTTTGAATTATGATCATTCAATACCTTTTCAAATTGAAAGGCAGCCATCATGTTTCCATTATCGGTTAACGCAAGGGCAGGTAAATCTAATTCAATGGCTTTATTAATTAGTGATTTAATTTCAGCCGTCGATTGCAACAAGGTGAATTGAGAATGGACATGCAAATGGGTAAACGGCGCATCTTCTAATTCAACAGGTAACTCCGTGGCGTCTGCACGCTGCGAGGTATCAGATTGCTTTAAAGCTTTACTTGCCTCCTTTAAGTTCTGATGCTCGAGTCCAACCAAGGTGATGGGACTTGGATTTGCCTGCTTAAAACGCAAACCATATCCTTCATCCGTATTAAGGCGTTCTGGGGAATAATGATCTCGACGAATTAACTCAAGAAAACAACGCGTTGTTGCCTCAACATCCGCCGTAGCGTTATGTGCTTCATTGAAAGATTCATTAAATAGAAACCCGTAAAGCTCCGTTAGTGTTGGTAATTTAAACCGTCCACCTTTACCTCCTGTCAATTGAACGAGTGCCGCACTTTCCTCTGTACATGTATCCAACACCGGTATGGTTTCCAAGGGGGATTCCATTTCCATGCGCACAAATTCACATCCCATTACATTGACATCAAATTTCAAGTTATGTCCAACAATGAACTTCGCTTGCTTCAAGTCATACATGAATTCAGCAATAACCTCATCGAGTTCTCGTCCAACATAGGTTGCTAGGGCCGTAGAAATTCCATGCACTTTTTCAGAATCAAACGGAATAGTAAACCCATTCGGTTTAATGATAGCGGCATTATGCTTAATTAATTTACCGGATTCATCATGTAATTGCCAAGCCAATTGGACCACACGCGGCCAGTTATCTGTATCGGTAATAGGAGCCTTGAAATTACGCGGTAACCCGGTGGTTTCCGTATCAAAAATTAAGTACATACAGGTGAAATTTGCGAACCTTAAAGGTACTAAGTTTTTTAGGTGGATGAGCCGTTGTTGAAAACTAAACTTGGAATTAGTCTAAGCTAACTTCCACATCCCAATTGGCGCGCACTTTAGGGATTTTAGTATAGCGTTGCACCGGTTCCGCGGCCTGTTTTGTTTCCGGACGAATAGCATCCCATACGCCGTTTCCGTTAAGGTCGTCAATCAATACCACGTTATATTCGCCTGGCACCAAATGCTCAAAGGAATCTTGGTTTTTTGCACCCGGCAAATAATATGATGAAGCAACTGTTTTTCCATCCTTTTCTAGTAAAAGAAGTTTACCTGACGGATTATTTTTAAAGTTAATAATCAAGGTGCCTAATTCAGCTTGGCCAAAACAAACCACGTCAAGGGTCGTTGGGAGTACCTTAGTTCCGTTAAGCCCCTGAATGGCATTTGCCCCAATGTTTAATTTCAGTTTACCTGAGGTCCAAGTTTGTGGAACAAGTTGGATTCGGTTATGATCAACCAACACCGATTTAAGTGGCACAATGGTGGAATCTGCTTTCATCAATTGAATGGCATTCAGGTTAACCATTGAATCAAGAAAGGCATTACAGGTTAAGGTAATGGAGGGGCCGACGCTGGGTTGAATCACTTGAAGTTTAATAGGCGTAGCCTTTTCTTTGGCGGTATAAAGTAAAGAAACTGAATCTAAGGGTGTAGAAATCACCAAGGCCCCTGGTTCGAATTGACTGAGGCTAATGGCTATGGAGTCTCTATCTACCCGGTGCATCGGCGCTAGCTGGCCATTAACACGAACATCACGCAAGGCAATCTCTTCTGGAAGGTGCCCCACTAACATTCCCGGAGGCAATACTTTAAACGAATGCATACGATTTAATTCGCGGGGAGTTGAAAGCAGCAATGGCAATGAATCATTGGTAGGAATACTGGCCTTAAACCGCATATCTTGGGGTTCATTCACATCGATTAAACCGTTTCGATTTAAATCCAAAAACGCTTTAACATAAAAAGAATCTACCGGTAAATAATCCAAACTCGCCCACCCTTCTTCGTTACTTTTAGTTAGGTAACGG
>JBEGMB010000282.1:0-13537 GCA_041183245.1 Bacteroidota bacterium | reverse complement strand
GAAACGCAGATTGATTTGTTGGAAGTAGACAATACTAAAGTACGCACACAACAAGTGCAACAACTCGCACAACTAAAAGCATCTAGAGATCATGCCAAGGTTGATGAACTCCTTAAACGATTAGAACATGCCGCTAAAACCTCAGAAAACTTATTAGAAATTGCGGTAGAATGTGCCCTAGCTAGATGTACTTTAGGTGAAATCTCTCTGGCGTTAGAGCAGGTGTTCGGTAGATACGAAGCAGATATAAGAACCATCTCCGGTGTGTATAAATCAATTGCTATGAAAGATCAAACCTTTAAGGAAGCGCAAATACTTTGCAATACTTTTTCAGAATTAGAAGGAAGAAGACCGCGAATTCTTGTAGCCAAAATGGGGCAAGACGGGCATGATCGCGGCGCTAAAATTATTGCTACTGCTTTTGCAGATATAGGTTTTGATGTGGACATGGGACCACTATTTCAAACTCCTCAGGAAGTTGCAAAACAAGCAATAGAAAATGACGTGCATGTGGTAGGAGTCTCTTCATTAGCAGCAGGACACAAAACGCTCGTACCCGCATTAATAAACGCGTTAAATGAGGCTGGAAGAAGTGATATCATGGTGGTAGTTGGGGGTGTTATACCGAAGAATGACTATTCCTATTTATTTGAAGCAGGTGTATTTGGAATTTATGGTCCTGGCACTAAACTTGCCGAATCAGCCATTGAAATCTTAACACTCCTCATGAAAAGTCACAATTAAATTGTATTTTCGGCATAGAATTTGGGACACGCAAAACAAATTATAATCGTATGAAATATCTTTTTTTACTCCTTCTAACTGCAGTCTTTAACATCATGTTAGCGCAGGACATTACCTTTAGTTCAGACAAACGCTTGGTACAACCTACCGTGAATGGTGAAGTCAAAGCTGAGAATACTATTGAAATCAAAAGCTCGCTAAAAACACCTCTTAACGGTAAAAAAACCTACACATGGACCATTAACGGCTCATCTGAACCCGGAAAGGGATGGGAACTTGTTAAAGGCACCACGCTAAGTGGCGAAAAGATTAAAATCTCCTTTAATAAAATCGGGAATTATAGTGTAGGATTAACGATTGTAGCAATTTCTGGAGAAGACGAAAATGAAGTGAGTGGAGAAGTAGAAGATTTTATCTCGGTGCGAAGCGTTTTTCCAGAGTTAGCCGCACTATATGCTCAAAAACCTGTTCCGAACTATGTTAAACTCGTAGAAAAATCCTCAGAATATACTGTAAAACCGAAATTTGCTAACGACCCTACACCTAATTTATTTCTTGCAAAAGGGTATTTAGGTCTTGTAAAGTCAGGTAATCCTGAACCTCGTTTTGAAACGGCAATTGAGGATTGCATTTCAAGTTTTGTTGCTGCAAAAGAACTTGATAAAAATGGTGTTATCATGGATGATGAACATCAACGGTTTTTGGATGAACTGCAACAGTATTTATTGAATGAAAATATCTTGGTGAACTATGATGCTGACCCAAAATCAAATCCTGAAAGCTATGATCAATTGGTCGAATATATTGATTATTACAGTCAGACAACCTCAGCGCCGGTCTGCGCTAGTTTAATGCAGGGATATTTCAAATACCTTAAAAAGGATTCGAAAGGAGCAAATCTTCTTTGGAATACTGAGATTTTAAAACTTAAGAAGTATGTTAACTTGGATGAGAAAACGGCCTACGGGGAACGCTACAAAGATGATCTAGGCAATGAAATCATTCTTTCAACGGTTGATTTAAAGGTACTTAAACTAGGTGCGATGAAGGTCGCGCAGGTCATGAAAACAAGGGATAATCAAAATCCTAAGGAGGCATGTAAGTTACTTTCTATTGTTGAGCCATTTTTAATCGATGACACCGAATTCGCAACGTTTTATTCTAAAGAATTTAATAGCTGCCAAGAATAATAGTATTTCAACATTTACGCATTGATAAAAAAGCCACGGTATCCGTGGCTTTTTTTAATGAATACTTAATTTTGAAATGTGAAAATCCCTCGCTACCTTAAAAATAAATACGTAATTACCTCAATTCTTTTTTTGAGTTACCTGTTTTTCTTAGATGACATGGATATTTTTACCATGGTTAGGAATCTTAAAAAACGCAGTGACTTAACGGAACAAAAAGTCGAAATGCACCAAAAAGTTATTGCAAGTCGAGCAACATTAAAGCGACTAAAAAAGACACAATATTTGGAACATTACGCACGATCAACAAAGTATTTCAAACAGGTAGACGAAGAGATTTTTGTGATTATCCCTAAAGGGAACCCGAAGCGATAAGGGAAAGCGCAAATGAAGGGAAATAATACCCTAAAATCTGATTATAGTCATAGTTTAACTTAGCCATCTTCATTGCCCCCTCTTGACACAAACCTACTCCATGGCCATAGCCTCTCCCCTTTATGGTAACCGTTGTTCCGTCGGAAACGACACTAAAAAAAGCAGATTTTAATTCAAAATGCTCCCGAATATCCCGCATGGGTATTCCATACCCTGGATGAAATAAAAATGCAGGCCTTGAATCCGTAGTCCAATTGAACATCATTGTAGCACTGACAGAATCATCTACCGGATATCTATATTTTTCAACTAAAAACCTTTTCCACTCGGATAGCGAAATTTGTTTAACCCAATTAGCTTGTTTTGTATAAATGCAAAAGGTGTCCTTAAAGGAACTAAGACCCGGTATTGATTCATTCCAAACATGTGCTGGATCGCACGTTTGGCCCCCACAATTGGCGCTAAAAAATGTAGGAGCAAAAGTGGAGTCTTTCTGAATCATAACCATACCTTTCGTTTGCTTTACGGCCGTATCGATGAGTGCACCACCATTTCGTTTATGAAGATAAGCTTGACAATGAACTTGATTACACAAGAAAAAACCATCCTTTGCATGTTTGTGTAACGCTTTCATTGCAAAAGTCCGTGAGATAATAGCTTGTACCTTGTAATATTCTAATTTCTGTCCTGTACCCGCCTCAGATTCCACTACGCCCTCTAAGTAAGTCTCTAAATCAACAAGATTAACTATCAAAAGCTTGCCATCTATGTGTTTAACTTCAAAATCGCCTTCAAATGCTTTTGCCTTCATTGCCGGCGAAAGACCAGAAACTTCAATCGATTTCTCATGCATTGACGCAATTAGCTTGACTTGTTTAATTCCTGTTTTCTTTAGCCCCTGAAATGAAACATCCATAAGACCTGAAGCACCTTTAGAAATTTCACAGAATGAAAAATGATCAAGAGTTCCTATGAACGAAGTGTCGGCAATTACAAAATAATTACATGTGGCATTCGCGAATTTTATTTTGGTAAACTTTTGGTTAGGGAATAATCCAATTCGCATGGGTTGTCCATTTGCAATAAACGCAAAAATTCCTATAGTAAAAGCAATTAAGAATTTGGGCAACATGAGGACTATTACTATGATTAACGTAAAAATGTTTCATGAATGGACGCAGCGATACGTTTACTAGCCCCTTCCCCACCTAACAATATCTTTAACTCTTTATACCCCTGAAGCATAGCCTCCCGCTCAGGACCGTCCATTGCTATTCTTTTCATCGCAACAATGAGTTGCTTGGAATTACAATCTTGTTGAATTAATTCTGTCACCAAACCCTTTCCGAGAATTAAATTAACCAAGGATATATACTTAATTTTTACAACACGCTTTGCAATCCAAAAAGAAAGCCCACTGCTTTTATAACAAACAACCTGAGGAACATCAAATAAGGCGGTCTCTAAGGTCGCGGTGCCCGAAGTTACAAAGGCAATAGTAGCTTCATTTAATATTTCATATGTTTTTCCCAACAGAAAGGATACGTCCGCTTTATTAAAATTCGCATAAAAATCGGGTGGAATTTGAGCGGAGCAAGCCACAACAACCTGATATTCAGGAAAACCCTTTGCCGCCTCTAACATAATTGGCAATTTCCGACGAACTTCTTGTAACCTACTCCCTGGCAGCAGCGCAAGAATAGGTTTTTCAAACGGCAAGGATTCTAGATTTAATGAATTAAATCGAACGATTTCATCCAGCAATGGATGTCCAAAATACTTAACATCAATATTAAAGTTTTTATAAAATTCTTGCTCGAAGGGAAGAATGCAATACATCTCATCCACATAAGCCTTTACTTTATTAATTCTATTTTGTTTCCAAGCCCATAATTGCGGGGAAATGTAATAAACGACTTTTATGCCTTGTTGCTTTGCCCATTCAGCCATTCGTAAATTGAATCCGGGAAAATCAACTAGTATTAACACATCCGGAGCAAATGACTCAATTTGAGCCTTACAGGTTTTGAAATTATTTAAAATGGTAAATAGATTCAAAAAAACTTCAAGAAACCCCATAAATGAAAGTTCTCGAATGTGTTTAAGTACCTCCACTTGCTCTGCCTTCAGGCGATCTCCACCCCACCCCTGAATGGTAATTCTTGAATCAATTGCTCGAAGCTCCCGAACTAAATTAGCTGCATGTAAGTCACCCGATGCTTCACCACAAATAACAAAAACCTTACGGGTTGACATTAAAAGAAATTAACATAAATGGAAAATGGTACCAAAGCCAATGTAGCCATAATAATCCCTCTCGCAATCGAGTAGGCTTCACGATTTAAAAAGATATAAAACCAAATCAAATTAGGAATACTCCCTAAGGACAAGTACTTACTTGCATAGAGAGAGCTGGTGGTGAACTGGTGCCAAAAAAATGAAAAGTCATACGAAAAAGCGAATGACATAATAAGCAATACCAGCGGGAGAAATACAAAGGGTGTGGCTAAACCAATAGCAAACCCAAGCCATGCCTGTTTTGATATATTCATAAATTCCAAGATTTAAGGTCATCCAACACACGGTAATTCGTCAAATCAAATTGGGTTGGAACCACCGAAATATACCCTTCATTCAATGCGTGTAAATCAGAATCTTCGCGAGGATTTACCTCGCCAAACTCTCCGGTCAACCAATAATAAGTACGTCCAAACTGATCCTCACGCTTGTCAAAACGGTCGGCCCAAAATGCATGAGCTTGGGCACATATCTGAATTCCTTTAATTTCTTTAGCGGGAAGATTCGGTATATTGACATTGAGGCACGTGTGCGCAGGGAATTCATTTTCTAAGGCACTGCTAATTAATTTTGAAATAAATCCCTCGTATTGCATAAAATCAGCTTCATCGCTGTAGGTTGAAAGTGAAAACCCAATCGATGGTAAGCCTTCCATGGCTCCTTCAATCGCTGCCGACATCGTTCCAGAATACAATACGTTGGTTGATGAATTCTCTCCGTGATTAATACCCGATAGTACTAAATCAGGTTTGCGGTGCAACACTTCATATATTGCTAATTTCACGCAATCTACAGGAGTACCGGATGAGGCATAGGCTTCAACATCTCCAAACATCCCAACACGATTTAAGCGGATTGGGTCGTTCAAGGTGATTGCATGACCCATTCCAGACTGCGGTTTATTCGGCGCAACAACTACAACTTTCCCTAAAGCAGAAGCGATTTTCACCAATGATTGTATCCCCTTGGCGTTTACGCTGTCGTCGTTTGTTACGAGAATTAATTTTTGATTAGTATCCATGAGTTACAAAAATAACGATTATTCATGCCCTTGATTAATTTTGTAGCAGAATTAAAGAAAATGCAATTACTCCTGCCCCACCAAAAACTTGGATTTTGTCATGCCCCTGTATGCGCAGTTCGCAAAGAAACAACGGACCAATCTGAAATGGTCACACAATTAACCTTTGGTGAAACTGTTGAAATCGTTTCGCAACAAAACCACTGGATCGAGGTGCAATCCTTGTCTGATGGGTACCATGGGTTTGTTGATCGCCGGCATCTTATTGGATTAAGCGAAAAGGAAGTAAGAACTTGGCATGATCTACGTACAATCCAGCAAAGCTTAGCGCTTACACTCGATACACCATATGGAAAACAATTAATCCCGGCAGGAAGTTTTATTGGAATGGATTCCCAGTTTAATATCGGAAATCTAACGTTCACCTTGCATTCTGGTTCAAATAAACAAAGCTCAGATGAATTAATAAATTCTTTTATAAACGTTCCCTATTTGTGGGGTGGTAAAACGTCCTTTGGAATCGACTGTTCCGGATTTACACAATTCTATTACAGAGTCATTGGAATAAACCTAGCACGAGATGCCTCTGAACAGCAGCAAGCCGGGTATTTAGTAGCAATAGATGAGGCCTTACCTTCCGATTTATTTTTCTTTCAAAACGACAAAGGAAATATCACGCATGTGGGAATTTATCTCGGTGAAAACCAAATCGTTCATGCATCGGGTAGGGTAAGAATTGATCGGCTTGAACATGGAAATATATGGAACGATGAATTAGCGGAAGTAACCCATCATTTTCACTCGATTAAACGATACCATTAATAATCAAGATAAATTTTAGATATTTGTTAAAAAAGCGTTGAAATGAATGTGTTAGTTACTGGAGGAGCAGGGTTTATAGGGAGCCATTTGGTGCAACGTTTAGTGCATGACAAGCACAACGTAATCGTAATCGATAATTTACTACGCGGGAATAAAATACCCACTCATGTGGAAGAATTAATAACATTTATCGAGGGAGATGTGCGCGATCTAAGTGTAGTAATGAATGCTATGACGGGCGTCGATGTGGTTTATCATTTTGCAGCAGTTCTTGGAGTAGATGTTGTGGCAGACTTCCCCGTTGAGACCATGGACGTTGAAGTTGTAGGGACTCGGAACGTAATTGATGCCATGCATAAACATGGGGTTAAGCAACTCTTTTACGCTTCAACCAGCGGTATTTACAGCCACTCCGCGATTGTTAAAACGGCACTTAGCGAGGAGGTATTGGTTGATCCAAGAACTTCCTATGCCATGGCTAAACGGTATAACGAAATATATTTAGCAAGTCATTTCGAAGAAAAAGGGGTTAATACCATTGCCTTACGCTTTTTCAATGTTTACGGGGAACGACAAGATAATCGTATGGTTATTCCGAGGTTTTTAGAACAAGCTGAGGCAAATCTTCCATTAACAGTTTTCGGAAATGGTCAGCAAACACGAGATTTCACATACATTAATGATGTAATTGAGGCCTGTATTCGACTGCAAAAAACAAATGGATTTCATATCGTGAACATTGCAAACGAACACGAATGGACCATCAAAGAATTAGCTGAAACTATCATAGAACTCACCGGTTCGTCCTCCGAAATAGTATACATAGACGCACCAAAAAAACGATATGATTATGAAGTGGAACGAAGGATCGGCAGTTCGGAAAAATTGAACAACTTGATCGGCTTTAAACCAAGTACCACACTTCAAAAAGGCATTGAACTTATATTAACTCAAGCAGAATATTCAACACATGGACACAACAGTATTTAATTTAATTGAGGCGGAGCGCGTTCGTCAGACCATAGGTATCGAACTAATCGCAAGTGAGAACTACGTAAGCGATGATGTAATGAAGGCAATGGGGAGTATCCTCACGAACAAATATGCCGAGGGTTTACCCGGAAAACGTTACTATGGCGGTTGTGAAATCGTTGATCAAGTGGAGCAATTAGCAATAGACCGTTTATGTCAGTTATTTGGTGCTACATGGGCAAATGTACAGCCACATTCTGGCGCACAAGCAAACGCGGCAGTGTTTTTAGCTTGCTTAACTCCGGGAGACAAAATACTTGGTTTCGACTTATCCCATGGTGGACATCTAACACACGGTTCTCCCGTTAATTTTTCGGGTAAACTTTATCAGCCTTTTTTCTATGGTGTGGATAAAGCATCGGGGTTAATCGATTACCAAGCCTTGGAGGAAACCGCCATGCGAGAACGACCTAAAATGATTATTTGTGGAGCTTCCGCGTATTCAAGAGATTGGGATTATAAGCGCATTCGTGAAATAGCAGACGCGATTGGAGCACTCGTACTAGCAGATATATCTCACCCTGCAGGGTTAATCGCTGCTAAGTTATTGAACGACCCCTTGGAATATTGTCACATCGTTACTTCAACTACCCACAAAACCCTTCGTGGCCCACGCGGTGGCATCATCATGTTACGACATAATTTTGATAATCCATTTGGGTTAAAATGGAATAACGGAAATCCAAAATCCATGGCTGCTTTATTGGATGCCGCAGTTTTTCCAGGAATTCAAGGCGGTCCATTAGAACATGTTATTGCAGCAAAAGCTGTAGCATTTGGTGAGGCACTTGACCCCTCTTTTACTACGTATATGACTCAAGTTCAGTCAAATGCAGCAATAATGGCCGAAGAGCTAATGAAACGTGGATATCACATTGTATCGGGTGGAACGAAAAATCATAGCATGTTAATTGACCTCCGCAATAAAGGAATTACCGGAAAGGATGCGGAAATAGCCCTTGGAAAAGCGCATATTACGGTCAACAAAAACATGGTTCCTTTTGATACGGAATCTCCGTTTGTAACTTCTGGAATTCGTATTGGAACTCCTGCAATTACATCGCGTGGCGTTACTGGCCTTGAAGTCAATGACATTGTCACATTAATCGATGCTGCATTACAACATCATTCAGACGATCATGTGATGGCGGAAATTAAAGTGAAGGTTGAACAACTCATGGGCAACAAACCGCTCTTTGCGTGGTGATTCGATTTGAATCAAAAAAAGACCGGACCTATCCCATTGCGTTGGGCATCTTATTAATAGTTTATTCCATTGTGGGCATTGTAATCGTGTCCGGTGAAGGAAATTATTCAGAACTGATGGTATTAGCTGCCGTTTGGGCATTACAGGGCACATTCATTTACCTATTCCTAAAAACGACCTTTTATACCATCGACCAAGAACAATTAGTATGTCATTTTTTTGGATTTAAAAAAAGAATCCGTTTATCAGAAATACGCCGAATCGAACCCCAAAAAGGGCTTTATGCCGGTTTAAAAATTAATACGGCTTGGAAAGGACTTGTGGTAAGCTACGGTAAATGGGATGAAATACTGATTTCACCCGCGCAAGAGCAATTATTTATTGAAACGATAAAAGCTAAGAATCCGACTTTACTGGCTTGAATCCATTTTTAGCGATGGATATTCCTTCTTTTCCGATACCAATAATCGAAACAATATTTAAAGGAAATTCTAGTAAAACGTGTGTGAAACTTAAGAAAAACAAAACACTTAAGCCTAAACTATAATCGTATAAATAAAATCCACAAGCAGCCAACCAAAGCACTACCACGGCAATAAAACGCACTTTCGGCACCTTGTGCCAACGAATAACCTCAGTTTTACTAAACCAGTTTAAATAATGATAGAGGTAAGCAAAGGCAATGAAACGCATGAGCATAATGCCAACCGTTGAAAAGAAAACAGAATTCCAAAAATAGTCTTTCGAATTGGTAGGAAATGCATAACGCAATGGAATCGCCTGTTGGTAATACTCATTGTTTTCATTCTCAACAATATATGACTCGGACAACCGATTAGCCAATGAATCTTTGATGCGTTGTTTTTCAAGGAGTGGAAATCCATTATTTTCCTTTAAGACGAAAGAATCCAAGTATTGCTTATTGGTCATATATTGTTCATTGATCCACTTAAAATGATTCATGATTGAAACGTTAGTCATGAAAAACCCATTTCCTTTGGCATAATAAGCATTTTCACCATACGAAGTGAGCTTATTCCCTTTGGAATTTACAGGGATGGCAAATACCAAGACTGCAGGAATAATAATAAAAGCTACGATTTGCCATAATCCAGATTTGCTTCTTGATTTTAATGCGCCATAAAGCATAAATAAGCCGGTAAACAAATAAACGTGAATGAGGGTGGGAACAAGAGATGTTAAGGCGAATACCAAGGTATTCGATTCGTTCTCCGCAGCTCGTTCAGGGCTTAACCACCCTGCAACAAACACATACAAAAATGCAATAGCCAATAACTTTATAATCGTATTCTTAATTAGGACAAAAAGAACGGAAGAAAATAAGGCAAAAACTAAGAGTTTATCAAACAAATTAAGCTCAACAAACGATTCGTAGATCTGCCAATCATATCCAAAATCACTCGCAAAAGCAGCAATAGATAGAAGAACACCAATTATTAACAAAATGACAAAATCGTACTTGCCCTTTGAGAAATATTGTCGATCATGCAACCAGCTAATTTCAGTTAAGTAATGTAATGGCCCCAAGAAAGCATAAGCCAACAAAAAGGTTTCAAAAGGCATAAAAAAGGCTAATGTGGCTGTAATTAACATTAGCCCGATGTTCACATAATTTATTTTATCATCCCTAAGCAGTGACATTCGTGTTTTTTTTCAAATATACCGAATATCATTCATTTTTTCGTTCTTCATCAAACCCAAGATGAACAGCATTTTTTCGAATACTTTTTGCGACAGCGGTTCCAAAATCATCCGGTTTGCTGTTGTTATTTTTTGATTGTTCTTCGATATAAGAAAGTCGTTTTTGATTCAACTCTGCCATTTCTTTTTGAACCTGTTTTCGCTCCTTGGTTTTTTCCTCTACCAGGATTTTGATTTCTTCGTCAGTTTTTCCTTTTAGTTCATCCGTTCTATCTTCCGCTTTCAACTTGGTTAATACCGTAGAATCTGCGGCAACAGCATCCACTAAATCCCAATCTCCGTTCCAATAATAGGTACTTCCTTTCGCCACAGCGCGCTCCACCATTACGGCTTCATTGAGGGTCTTTGCATTATCATCTTGCAAAACCTGTTTGTTTTTTTTGTCCGCCCCGGAAAAACCGTAAGAAACATAGGTGCCATTAAGCTTGAAGTTATACGTTTGCATTAAAGAATCATAGGGTGTTGCTATGTAAGATATGGCTTGATCACTGTTTATGTTAAAAAAATCTCCACCAGAACAGGTAGCACCATCTTGCCAGAATGTACGAACGCCTTCATCGTATGGACCACAAAAAATGGTACTTACAAGTACACCTTTTGTTTTGGCAAGCGCACAGGCTTCTTTGTAGGAAATTGGTCCTTGATTAAAAGGTTCATTTCCTGCGATGTAAATTAATTTTAAATCCGTTGAATTAGCGGACCAACTTAAGTCGCTTAAAGACTTTTGAATTACCGCACCACAAAATTCGTCTCCTCCATTGGTCCTTAATCCAAAAAGCTTTTCAGAAACCAAATCAAGATCTTGAGTGAAATTCAATTGTTGTCGAATGTAATTATCTTTTATGTTCAGGGATTGATTCCCATAATCGTACATGGCAATTTCTAAATCTGGCGAAGTGCCTTGATAGGTTAACTTAGCAACCTCATTAACAATCGCCCATATTTTAGCTTTCGCCTGATTCAAGAGTCCATCCATACTATTCGAGGTATCGAATAATATTACGAGTTGAACTTTACGTTTTCCCGTTTGCGCAACGGAACTAAAAACAAGATTTAAACTAAAAATGGATAAGAAAATGTACTTCATGGCTATATAATTTGCCATTGGTACACCCCAGGTATGATTTGGTTCAATGCGGGGTAAAAAAATCAAGTGCCATTCGATAGCTTTCCAGTCCAAATCCCATTACCAAGCCAATGCAAACTGGAGTTAATAAGGATTCATGTCGAAACGATTCTCTAGACGCTACATTTGAAATATGCACTTCAATAACGGGAGTCTCAATGGCAGCAATACAATCCCGAATCGCCACGCTGGTATGTGTATAACCACCGGCATTAAACAGAATTCCTTCCCCCTTAAATTGTTGCAGGAAATCAATTAATTCCCCTTCAATATTGGATTGAAAATAACACAGTTCTCCATTAAATCGATGGGTCAATTCTTCGAAAAACGCTTCAAACGATTGCTTGCCATAAACCTCAGGTTCTCTGGTACCGAGAAGATTCAAATTTGGGCCATTAACAATCGCAATTTTCATTATACAAAGGTAAATGAATTTATAACATATCATTAGAATCTTCTATATTTGAAAAAAACTGTTATGATGAAATGGACACTTTTATTCGCTTTGATTCTGAGTTTTTACTCAAACGCTCAATATCAAATGGAATGCAAAATTTCGCAGCGTGAAGCAATTACAACATACAGAACTTTGATCTCTCCAGAGGCATCTAAAACCACCATGAATTTGGAAGGTATGGAAATGATTATGCTCATCATTGCGAACAAGGGCACCTATTCATTGATGCCTGCAGAAAATATGGCCATCAAAATGAATGACAAAACTTTGGACACAATAAGCGTGTGCGAATGTTCATTCATAAAAACTGGAAAGAAGCAAACCCTTTTAGGCTTTGAAACGGATGAATATATTCAAACCTGTTTATACAAAGGCGAAACTTCTACCACGCATACTTGGATTGCACCAAAACTCACCATTAATCCGGCCTTAATTTCTCCGTTAAAAGGATTCAATACTGAAAGCAAAAATAGACCTGTAGGTTTCCCTATGTTAAACGAGAGTACCCTATCAAATGGGGAGAAGATTAAATTCGAGGTTACCTCGATTAGCAGCATTAAACCAAATCCAAATGATTACATCATTCCTTCGAACTATATGATCATTGAGTATTAGTGATGACTTGGAACCTTAGGATTAAAGAATTTATGAGCTACCTAAGAATCGAAAAAGGTCTTTCAGAAAATTCTTGCATAGCATACCAACAGGATGTATTGAAGCTAAAAGAGTTTTCTACCCCTCTTAATTTGAATCCTGATCAACTTAGACATGATAATCTCAAAGAATTCATTGCTTTACTATATGATTTAGGCTTAAGCGCTAGAACCCAAGCTAGAATAATCTCTGGAATCAAGCAATTTTTCGGTTTTTTACTTCTTGAACAACTCATTCAAAACGACCCAAGCGAATTACTGGAACAGCCAAAAATCGGGCGAAAACTCCCCGAAGTGCTCGACATGGAAGAGATTGACGCCTTAATCGAGGCCATTGACGTTTCAAAACCCGAAGGGCATAGAAACCGCGCCATATTAGAGACGCTTTATAGCTGTGGAATACGGGTTAGTGAACTCGTCAACTTAAAACAATCGGATTTATTTTACGACGAAGGGTATATTCGAGTAATTGGAAAAGGCAACAAGGAGCGTTTGGTTCCTATGAGTAAATCGGTAGAAAAAGAGATTACATGGTATGTGGATAATCAACGTAAACAACTCGATATTTACAAAGGCGACGAACAAATTGTATTCTTAAATAGAAGGGGGAAACGTCTTACACGGGTGATGATCTTCACGATCATTAAACAATTGGCTGAATCCATCGGCTTGCAAAAGAATATATCTCCACATACGTTTCGGCATTCTTTTGCTACACACCTGTTGGAAGGTGGGGCTAATTTACGGGCGATACAAGAAATGTTGGGACATGAATCGATCACGACAACCGAGATTTATACCCACATGGACCAACGCTTTTTGAGGGAGGCTATTTTAACCTTTCACCCAAGAAATCATCAATAGGCAATTAATTCCAATAAGGTCTCTTC
>JBEGMB010000281.1:0-11289 GCA_041183245.1 Bacteroidota bacterium | reverse complement strand
GATCTTGGTTTACTTTCTGCATTGTTCCCCACGTGCCGCCGCCATCTGTTGTTTCAATCAGGTACACATCGGACTGGTCGTTTTGCTCGCTTAAAAAACAGTACACCAAATGCCCCGGATGCGCTGGGTCTGCAATGAGTTTGCCTGCCCGTTTAAATAAACTATTACTCACCCCCACATTGAGTCCCTGATATACGATTTGATGAGTTATTGTTGTTCCATGATTGGTTGAGCTCGCTAAAACTTGTCGCGGATAAACGGATTGAGAAACTACATAGGATGGATAAACGGCATAGAATTTCCCTGTGCCATCGATGGCTGGAGTGGGCATGGGCTGCGTAATGCTTGTTCCGGCCAAATAATTCAAGGTATCCATTACGCGTGGATTCATAAAACTCTGACCTCCGTCGATGCTTACACTAACATAGGGATTATACGGAGGGGTGATGAGTGCCGGTTGGTCTGCATTCATCGTAGTTACATAAATTGGTGCGAGCGGAGAATTCCCGGATTGATCTACCACCATCCACGGTCGATCAATACATAGTTTATTCGGACAATCTGTTATATTAATTACCTCCACCGCATTACCCCACGACAAGCCACCATCCGTTGATTTTCGAACCACAACTTGGCCTTGGGTAAATCCTACATTATCGTAATCTATATAGCACATAAAGGCATTCCCCAAATGATCAAAACCCAAACTTACATCGGCAGATGAATTTCCCGGTGCAAGATGTGCTTGAAATATCGGTGCACTCCAGGTTGTTCCCCCGTTGGTGGAGTAGGCGGATTTAATGACTATTTTTTGACCAAATTGAAAGCCCATCCAGGCAGCGATAAGATGTTGTGGATTAGTTGGGTTAATTGCGATAGACGGCTCTCCTTCGAAGTAGTTACCAGAAGATACAAGCACGTTTTGTCCAATGACTGCTGAATAAAGTACACAAAGGCAACCAAAGACCAAGGTCTTCATTAGTTTCTGCGAATTGGCGTTAGACTATACCCTTGGGCGCGTAAAAGTGCTAGGACGCCATTGGGTCCAGGAAGATGGCCTGCTCCAACGGCAATGAAGGTGTTTTCGCGCTCAATTTGATCCATAATGACAGGAATCCATTGGGTATTACGTTTGTTTAGAAAGTTCTCAACGAAATCTGGAAATCCTTCAGATTCATTGATGATGTCGATGTAAAGTGCATCTATGGATTCACTCAAATAGTTTGATAACATGGCATCATAGCCTTGTGTTTGGTTCAAACCATCGATTAGCATTCGCACCTGGTCTTCCAATGAAACCGTATTAATGGTTTGCATTTGAACTTGAATGGATTCTAAGCCCATCGTTTTTTTACTTCCTTTCTTTGCCATTTCACCAAATTCTAACTCATAAGATTTAGTGTTTTCCAAAGATTCTTGAAGCAATGCACTTGAGAAGAAAAATGGCTTTAAACGACTATACCGTTTGAACTTCTTTTTACTCATACCATTGGAATCCACCGCATAGGTATAAATCAATTGGTACTGCGCATCAGTACAGATATCACGTAGGGTTTTACCTTCAGGAAGTATGGTCTCTTTCGCTAACTCGATTTTCTGAGCAAGATCCATGTTCAAATCGACTTCCATGGCAATCATACTTGACTTATTAAAGGCAGCCGTTAAGGTAGAGTCGATGTTAAACTGCTCTTTGGGCATCAAGTGAATGGTGCCGAAAAGATAGGATGTACGCTGGCCGTCTTTACTCTTTATTTCATATAACAGTTGACTATTCGCAAGGAATGAGGCAAGTAAAGAAACGAGAAGTACGGCTGTTTTCATTTCTTTATTATTCGAAATCTTTCAAATCCACTGCACCATTGATTTCTGTTGCATCTAAACTGATGTTTAGCGTCATAGGGCCGACATTCAGAATCGTCTTGTGCGGTAATAAAACACCATTTACTGCTTTGTAATCAGCGTATTCAATTACGCTAGTAGAAGATTCACCGTCTTGGTTCATTACCTTAACCGTTTTAGCTTTAAGGAAGGTAGACTTATCGTAGTAATGATAGACTTCACCGCTAGTTCCAAATGCGATTTTAACCACGTAATATGGCGTGCCATTTTCAGATTCAATCCCAATTACTTCTGGTTTATAATTAGAAACGGTATTGATCCAATTCAATTCTGGAATTACACCTTGTTCCATCAAGGCAATGGCAACCTCTTCACTGGTCATTTCTTTTTTCCCTGTTTGCATGTTGAAGCTGTACCCGCTTTTACCGTCAAAGTACTGTTTCTGTGCAATCATACCATTGAATTCCATTTTATCTGCTTGAATTCCCTTGTTTGTAAAATACGAAGTACTGCTTAAAGGAAATGGAATTTTATCTGATTTCAAGGTGGATTTCTGAACCATAGATTTGATTTTACTTACAGTTTTCGTGGCTGCTTTTAACGAAGTAGCTTGTGTTAAACTTAAGGTTACCTTGGTAAGTAAGTCATTGATCGCAAGGTCAGAGGGGATTTTATCTTTTTTCACATCACCGAACTCATCAAGTTTTGTAACCTGACCATCAGAATCAAAGCGTTTAATTTTTTCTAATACGGCTTCATTTCCTACCACAATGATGTTGTAATTGTTGGCTTTTATGTACTTCGAAGCAATCACTTTAAGATCTGCCGGTGTAATGGCATCTAACTGCTGTAAATACGTTTTGTAATAATCTGCAGGTAGTCCATACCGTTGAATGTTATAGGCAAAACGTGCAATGGTTTGTGGACGCTCCAACGAACGCGCAAAGCTTCCGTTCTTAGTAGCTTTGGTGAGATCAAGTTCATCGGATTTAATATCATCTGCCAATAAGCGATTTAATTCGTTTACGATTTCCGTAATGGCAGAGTCTGTAACATCATTTCTAAAGTTTCCGCTAACAGAAACCCAACCGCCGTTATTTTGAACATTCAAACCAGAGTAGCATCCGTAGGTGAAGGCTTTGTCTTCACGTAAATTCTGCATAAGTCGTGTTCCAAATCCACCGCCACCAAATACATCATTCAACACAGACAGTTTTAAATTATCTGGATTCCCCATGCGCATAGGAATAGGAAACGTAACTTGTATTACGGATTGAACTGCACCTGGTTTGTTAACAAAATACACCTGATTTCCATCCGTTTTGTTTGGATCTTTAAATTGAGGTTGTGCTGGTGTATTTCCGTTCCATGAACCAAAGAATTTTTCGATGTAGGCGTCAGCCTCCGCTCGCGTAATGTCTCCAACAATTACCAAATAGGCACCTTTTGGTGTAAAATGTTGCTTGTAATACCCTTTGATGTCATCCAGGGTAATTGCCTCAAGCGTTTTAAACGTCATTACCTCACCGTACGGATGATTTGGGAAATTAACTTTAGCAGTAGCATTATTTGCCATGCCTTGTCCTTCTGATTTTAGAGAAACTAAGCCGGATTTAAATTGGTCAACAATCCGCGTATATTCTGATTCAGGAAAAGATGCATTCAAGGTAATGTCCGCCATTAATCCCATTCCTTTTTCAAGGTGTTTTGTTAATGTTGAAAGATATACGTTGGTTGCACTGGCATTTATGGTTGCGCCAATAAAATCAATTTCTTTATCCAATTGATCTTTTGACCTATTTTGCGTGCCAGACATGATTAATGAACCGGTTAATTCATTTAAGCCGGCTTTGTCTCCTTCCAATCCCGGGGTATAGCCTAGGGTCAGGTCAAACGATACCTTTGGTAATTTGTGGTCTTCTGAAAGAATGACAACCATTCCGTTTTTGGTGGTCCATACTTCTGATTCTTTAAGTTGAATCGGAGTAGGGGTAGCCGCTTTCGGCATGATTGAACGATCAATTTGAGCGTATATGCTGCTAAACGCTAAGGCAACGAGGAGTGATAAGGTATATTTCATGATTATTTTTCAGTTGGTAAGTAATATAAAATAACGCGTGCATTGTCTGTTAGATAGGTGTTTGCCACGCGTTGAATGTCTTCTTTAGTGACCTTGCGATACATATCAAGCATTTGGTTTGTTCGCGCCGCCGTTCCATAGTACACGTGATTATCTGCAAGACTTTCAGCGATTCCAGCTACCGATGAGGTAGATTCAACCACTTGTTTTTCGAATTTATTTAACACCGATTGATATTCTTCATCTGTAATCAATTGATCCTTCATTGCTCTGATTTCGATATCAAAGGCCGCTTGAATATCATTCAATGATACCCCTTCTTTTGCTAAAGCCAAAAAGATATTCATTCCGCCATCTTCTAATCCATAATTAAAAGAGCTCGCATAAGTAGCGATTTGTTTTTTCTCAATTAGGTTTTTATTGATGCGTGAACTGTTTCCTCCAGAAAGAATTTCATTCATAAACTCCAGTGCATAGCTGTCTGCATTCTTTTGGTCTGGTATTTTGTAACCCATGAAAATCCCGGGTAATTGGATGTTATCGTAAATGGTATCGGTTAAAACACCGCGAATTGGCTCCTTATCTTTTTGTGGTCTTCGCACTACGATAGGAGTCGCCTTTAACTTGTTCAACAAAGCAAGGGCGGCTTTATCTTTAGTTTTGTTTATGTCTTTAGCATCGAATTTACTCTTGTCGATGCCATATTTTGTTTGAAAACTTGCTGTGGGTAGGCTGATGAGGTCACGGTACAAATTGATGGCTTGGCCACTTGGAATAGATCCGAAATACTGCTCAATCCATAGTATGGTTTTTTCAATTGGAATATCACCTGCAATGGAGATTGTGGCATTGTTTGGCACATAAAAATCTTGGTAAAACTGAACGTAATCTGCCTCAACCGCTGCATCTAAGTGCTCCATAGAACCGATAGGTACCCAACGATACGGATGACTCGGGAAGGCTCGTTTGAACATTTCTGAAATAAAACTCGCATACGGCTGATTGTCTACACGCTGACGTTTTTCTTCTTTGACTACACTGCGTTGTGTTTCGATACCTACGTTTTCAACTTTGGCATGCAACATACGCTCACTTTCTAACCAAAGACCTAATTCTAATTGGTTTGAAGGTAAGATTTCATAATAGTAGGTTCGGTCTTGAGAAGTATTGGCATTTAAGGTGCCTCCGTTTTTTTCGACCAATTTAGAGTATTCACCTCTTCCAATGTTTTGAGATCCTTCAAAGAGCAAGTGTTCAAAGAAATGCGCAAAACCGGTGCGTTCTGGGTTCTCATTTTTCGATCCAACATGATAAAGTACAGAAACAGCTACAATTGGCGTGGTATGCTCTTCGTGTAGAATAACATGTATCCCATTTGGTAGATCATATTCAAGGTAGTTTATCTTGGTTTGGGCAATACTCGTGTTCCATGAGAGCAAGAACAACATCGAGAAAGAAAGATGCTTCATATAATAAATTTTGAAGCGCTAATTTACAACAAAGTAGGCAATCCGAATGATGTCGATTGAAATTTAATGACCATCAAGAAATTGGCCTAAAAATTGCCTACCTTTGAACCATGCAGCGATTATTACTCCTGGTTTTCTTGGTGTTCTCCATTGCTTATGGACAAACTGTAGTACCGTTTAGGGATTTTAATAATTTTTTCTTGAGCTATGAGAACGGTGGCTTTAAAACCATCGAAATTCAACCGGTAAAAGATTACCAAGCAGGTGACGAATTGGTAGCCTATATTGATACCCGAGGAAATTTGAGGCTCTATGATGGAAGACAACGCAAGGATATTACGAACCTAAATGTAGAATATCAAGTCTCAGATCATTTGTTGGGTTATATGATCGGTCCAACCTTAAATATGTGGGACAAGGGACGACTCCAAACGTTAACCTACTTCGGCCGCAAATTTTTAGTAAAAGATTCTTTGATTGTGTATGAAGATACGCGATTCAATACCTTAAATGTGTATTGGAAAAAAAATACCATGAGCCTCGCTACAATCATTGGAGAGTTATCTATTCCAACAACGGTAGGAGAGAATATCTTGGTGTTCAAAGACAATGGGAATTTGTTTAAGGTCTTTCAAGATGGAATGATTTATGAAATCTGTGCGTGGAACGGAACCATTGATTTTCAATTAGGTACGGATATTATTTGCTTTAACGACCCAACCACTAGAACCTTTGTTGCATTTGAGCACGGAGAGTTTATTGATGTGGAGAATCAGTTTATGAGAAAATACAAAGCGGGTAGAGGCTTTATCGTGTATGAGGATTTGAATTCCAACCTGTGGTTATATAAAAATGGGGAAAAGACCTTACTGACCAATTTCATTTCGTCCTTTTGGGATGTTAAAGATGACGTAGTGATATGGGGGGAGAATAATTACCTCTTCGCGTATGTCAACGATGAAAAAATTCAAGTGGCTAATTTTATACCGAATACCTGGGAAATTAAAAACAATACCATTGCGTATCGGAATATTATGGGAGGAGTATCTGCCATGGTCAATGGGGTAAATCATGAAATAACGCTTTTAGCCGATTCAGAGTTTAAAATCTACGGAAATTCCGTGTTGGTTAAATTATTCAATAATTCGCATCTCGTTTTGTCTAATGGAAAGGTTATTTCGAATTAATAGCGCCCTAAAATTTCTTGTTCTCTTTCTTAGCACTTCGATGTCTGCGGTAGCTCAGGTTCCCGCCTTTGATAAACTTGAACAATTGTACGATCAAGGAAGGTATCGGCTTGTTTATAGAAAATCAGTTCGTTTATTAAATAAACCGGAATACGACTATTCGCTATTGCCAGAATATTATCAAGCGATTGCTGCACTCCAGTTGTTGCGCAATGAGGGTTGGAGAACGAAGCATTCAGAAACAATTGATTTGTCTTTCGACTTTTTAAAGGAACTCGGGAAAACTGAAAAAGGCACAAAGTTGAAAGTTAATCATGGGCAAGAATTAGTGTCGCTGCAAGCGGATTTAAACGATTGGATTGCAGAAATGTCGCGGGATAAGGAGAACAAGCTGGTTCGAATATATAGCCCGAGTATTCGTGCATTGAATGCGATGTTACGCACGGAGGCAACTGAACCTTCGAGTGCGGCTTGGGAGGCTCCTGTGGGCCTACTCGGAAAGGAACAAGCCGTTGCCATGATAGCGTATGCGCAAGATTTCATCGGAACCCCTTATGTTTGGGCAGGGGAAGCTCCCGGAGGATTTGATTGCAGTGGCTTTACTTCGTATGTTTTCGCACAGCAAGGAAAAAAAATACCCAGGGTTTCTCGGGATCAATATGCCTCCTCAACAAAAGTTGATGCAAAGGATGCGTGTATTGGTGATTTGGTCTTCTTTGGACAAGAAGGGGTTGTTAGTCATGTTGGAATTTTAGTTAATGAACTGGGTAAGCCCAAGCGTATGATTCATTCCAGCAGCAGCAAGGGTGTGATGTTTCAAGACATCGATAATTCGAAGTATTATTCTACTCGAGTTATCGGATATGGGAGGTACTAGCGTTGCCTTTTTTCTTTGTATCCTAAAATCAATACAGTAATCAGTATTAATCCGGTTATAATGCTTAATGGAATAACCCAACGAACCAGCTCGTTTACATTGCTTAGTATGGCCAAGGTAGTGTAAACCCAAAGCACAGAAATGGAGCTAACCCCAAGGATTCTAAATCGATATTGATTAGTCCATATTACATCAAAGGTATTAATGTACAGTTGGTTAAAAATTGGAATGCTGAACCATGTCCATCGTGTTTCCAAAGAATCGGGTACCGCATTGAAGTAAATAATTAAAAAAGCCGTTAAGGCAAAATTGATCACAGAGAGCCATTCCGCTTTGGTTGACCTCGATTTTATCAATAGGTGTATTCCACTGGTGAAAAAAGGCGGTAACAAAAAGAAAACCCAACGATAGGCATAAACACTAGTAAATGAAATTGCTTGGTATAAGAAGAATAAAAAAAACAGTGTATTCAATACAAATACCAAAAGCCAAAAATTGTATTTGATACGTTCTAACATGTTATTCTGCGACTTAATTCCGTTGCGCAAACTAATTGCCATAGGGCTCGGGCACCGACATTGGCGTCCCAATCTCCGCTGCTTCCTGGTGAAACTTCATTTAGATCAAAGCCAATAATTCTCCGACCAGACTCAACCACTTTAAAGATTAAAAAACTAAGTTGTTCTAAAGTAAATCCGCCAGCTACTGGAGTTCCTGTATTTGGGCAAAGGTTGGGGATTAACCCGTCAATATCGAAGGAAATATATACATCGTTAGAAAGGGATGCGATAATTTCTTCGCACTGGGAATTCCATGTTTTACCCATAAACGATTCTTCCTTCAAATTCCAATCAAAAAAGGTAGTGATTTTTGGATGTGTAAGGGATAGTTGATGTTCATCCGCAGATAAATCCCGAATTCCAACTTGGACCAACTGGTTTAAATTACTGCAGGATTCAACTACATTGTACATGATACTTGCATGGGATTGTTCGAATCCTTCATAGGCCTCTCGTAAATCTGCATGCGCATCAAGTTGTAGGATGCTAAATGAACTGTAATGCGCATTGAGTGCCTGAATCAAACCAAGCGGTGTAGAATGCTCACCCCCCAAAACTGCGCAAATTTTACCAGATTGAATGAGGCCTTCAACCCGAGATTTTAGGTTTGTACTTAGCGCTGTATGGGCTTCGTTAATTTCCGAAATTATTTCTTTGTGCTTTTCCCGCGCTGAATCTTCACCAAGCTGTTCGAGGTCTAAGAAATATTCGCTTGCTCTATCGTTCAGTGAATCGTTAATGGCTTTCCATTTTTCAGAGATGGGTGTTAAAAATACCTTCGTTTCATACGCGTCCTTTAGTTTAGGATGAAAGAAGTCTAGTTGTGTGGATGCATCTAATATGGCTTGTGGCCCATTGCTAGTGCCTTTGCCATAGGAAGCCGTTGCATCCCAAGGAATAGGGATGATAATAAGATCAGCCTCTTCTTCGGTACAGGGGAATCCAAAAATATTTCCATTCGCTACACCTACACCATTGGGATCAAAACTCATTTGCTTGTATTTTTTAAATGATAGGCTTCAACACTTGCTCGAACAGATTTGAATTCGCTCAATAAGGCATCCGCTTCTGCCTCAGTAACAGGGATTTCATCACACACCATGCGAATGGCACGTTGCACTAATTTTTCATTACTTAATTGCATATCCACCATTTTGTTGCCTTTGACGTGCCCGAGTTTAATCATAAGGGCAGTGGATATCATGTTGAGCACCAATTTTTGCGCAGTACCGGATTTCATGCGCGTACTTCCGGTAACAAATTCAGGTCCGACTACAGGAATCATCGGAAAGGCAGATTCATTGGCTAAAGGCGAACCCGGATTGCAGGTGATGCCTCCGGTTAAAATTCCTTTTTGGTTCGCGGTACGAATTGCACCCATTACGTAAGGCGTTGTGCCCGAGGCGGCAATTCCAACGAGGGTATCTAATTCATTGATTTCGTGATTCATGAGATCAATCCATCCTTGTTTTTCATCGTCCTCTGCAAATTCGACGGCTTTGCGTATGGCATGATCACCACCTGCAATTAATCCAATCACTACGCCATGGTCAACTCCGAAGGTTGGCGGACATTCACTCGCATCAACAATTCCTAAACGACCGCTGGTTCCTGCGCCCAAATAAAAGAGCCGTCCACCTTTTGACATACGCAAATGACATGCATCAACAAAGGCTTCAATCTGTGGGATGATAAGTTGAATCGCCGCCGCAACTTTAGCATCCTCTGAATTGATGCCGTTGAGAAGCGCGAGCGTGGATAGCGATTCTAGGTTGTCGTGGTCCGAGGTGCTTTCCGTTATTCGTATCATGTTAAATAGGCATAATGTTCTTCGGAGACTAAATCCACTTCTACACGGTTTTTAAGTGTTGTAGACAAGCTTAAACCAACAAAATCTGCTTTAATAGGGTATCTTCGGTGTTGTCGATCCACTAAAACTAGGGTTTTAATGGAGTTAGTTGCTTGTTGCAAGAATTTGATTAATGCATATTGCATGGTTTTCCCTGAATTGATGACATCATCTACTAATACGATGTAACCATGCTTTAATTCGGCTTCAGGAATTGAAAGACCAATAGGACTTGCCCATGGTTCATCTTTGTTGATTTCAATTTCAAACAGCTGTGTATTTAGTCCACCGTAGGAGTCAATCACCGATTTAAGCTGCGTTGCAAGTAAAAATCCATTGCCTTGAATGCCTCCTATAAAGATTTTTTCCTGTTCTGTACATTGCTCCAAAATCTGGTAGGCTAGACGGGTAATCTTTTGCTGTATTTCTTGATGTTTTAGAATTACCTGCATGGTCAAATTTTCTATGCAAATATACGCTTAATTCGTAAGTGCTTTCAATAGGTAGTGAATTGAGTGCACTTTCCTTACCTTCGCTTTGTGAAAATGGTTGAAACGGCTATATATTGGTTGAAATTCATGTCATTCAGACGGGTTTTGAACTTCGTGGGATTAGTCTTGAGTTATTACACCTCGCGAATTATTAAAAAAAGCATAGCTCTTGGCTTACCGTTTCATGTGAGTATGGAGCCAACCACTGCTTGTAATTTGGGATGCCCTGAATGTCCAAGTGGCTTGAAAAAATTTACGCGACCAACCGGTAAGATGGAGTTGGTACGTCATGAAAAATGGTTGAAAGAACTTTCGAAAACAGTGTTTTACGTTACCTATTATTTCCAGGGAGAACCCTTCCTAAATCCTCAATTTTTGGAAATGATAAAAGCTGCAAAACGTTACCGAATGTTTACCGCAACCTCAACCAATGCACATTTTATTTCCGATGACAACGCGGAGGAAGTTGTTAGAAGTGGATTGGATCAATTGATAATTTCAGTAGATGGGGTTACGCAAGAAGTCTATGAGCAATACCGAGTGCATGGGGATTTAGAAAAAGTTTGGAGAGCTACGGAAGCCTTGTTTAAAGCAAAACAAAAGCTCAATTCGAGCACCCCTAAATTAATATTTCAATGCCTTGCAGTTAAGCCGAATGAACATGAGATTCCCTTCGTGTTTGAAAAGGCTAAGGCGCTAGGTGTAGATGAGGTTCGGATAAAATCAGCGCAACTTTATGATTATCAGTTTGGAAATCCTTTGATGCCGGAAAATGAATATTACAGCAGGTATAAAAAAAATAGAAAAGGTATTTATGAATTAAAAAGTCCAGGGGGTAATCACTGCTGGCGCATGTGGACGGGGAGTGTAGTGACTTGGGATGGTAAGGTGGTTCCGTGTTGCTTCGATAAGGATGCTGCGCACGCTATGGGTGAAC
>JBEGMB010000280.1:0-33757 GCA_041183245.1 Bacteroidota bacterium | reverse complement strand
CTCCCAAGGGAGTAGATGTGCCGTGCACATTAATATAGTTTACTTGGTCAGGACTAATCTCCGCATCTTCTAGTGCAGCGATCATGGTGTTTCTTGCGCCAATTCCTTCCGGATGTGGAGCGGTCATGTGATATGCATCACCAGACATTCCTCCTCCAACTACTTCCGCGTAAATCGTTGCACCGCGTTTGATCGCGTGTTCATATTCTTCTAAGATAAGCGCTCCTGCTCCTTCACCCAACACAAACCCATCGCGGTCTAAATCGAACGGACGAGAAGCCGTTTCGGGATCGTCGTTTCGTGTAGACAAGGCTTTTAATGCGTTAAATCCACCCATTCCCATTTCGTTTACAGCCGCTTCAGAGCCACCGGTTATAATGGCATCCGCCTTTCCAAGTCGGATTAAATTGAATGCATCAATAATCGCGTTGTTTGAAGAAGCACAGGCAGAAACCGTTACATAGTTCGGTCCACGAAAACCATATTTAATGGAAATCTGACCCGCAGCAATGTCTGCAATCATTTTTGGAATGAAAAACGGATTGAATCGCGGCGTACCATCGCCTTCAAAGAATGCTTTCGATTCGTCTTGAAACGTTTTGAGCCCTCCAACACCAGAGCCCCAAACCACCCCAATACGATCTAGATTGGGGTTAGACTCAATTAATCCAGAATGGTCAACAGCTTCCATAACAGAAACCATTGCATACTGGGTAAATTGGTCCATTTTTCGGGCCTCTTTTTTGTCAATAAATTGCTCCACATCAAAACCCTTCACCTCACAGGCAAATTGCGTTTTAAATAAGGACGCATCAAACTGTTTAATTGGCGCTGCCCCACTTTTACCGGCCAACAAATTATTCCAATATTCTGAAACAGTATTACCGATGGGCGTAAGCGCACCAAGACCGGTTACAACGACTCGCTTTAATTGCATGCTGTAATCCTTAAAAGGTTGGAAGTTGAGTTAAATTACTTCGCGTTGCTTTCGATATAAGAAACCGCATCTCCAACAGTTTGGATGGTTTCCGCTTGATCGTCTGGAATAGAAATACCAAATTGTTTTTCAAATTCCATAATTAATTCTACGGTATCCAAAGAGTCGGCACCTAAGTCGTTGGTGAAGCTTGCTCCATCCGTTACTTCAGATTCTTCAACATTTAACTTGTCTACAATGATCGCAATCACTTTACTTCTGATATCAGACATCTTTTATTGTTTTAAAGGTTTTAAGCCTGCAAAGAAAAAAACAAACTCGTAAATAACAAAATTATTCCTAATTATTTATCAACGAAATTCATGGGGATAACTATTATTACACAGGCCTTTCCTTATTTTTGTGCCGTGAAAGAACCCATCAAGCTCGTTATCTTCGTCTCTGGAAAAGGCTCCAATGCCCGAAATTTAGTTAGTTATTTCAACAAGAATCAGCACGTAGTCGTGTGCGGAATAGTCAGCTCCAAACAAAATCCAGATCTTGCGGCCTACTGCGTTGAAAATCAATTGTTTTACAAAGAGTGTTACCCGTGGGACGAAGAGCGAATACTGCCCGTGTTGGAGAAAACAGGGATTGAAGTAGTTGTTTTAGCTGGATTCCTCAAAAAAATAAGCTCCGCATTTATCGCTTCGTTTCCTAATCGAATTATTAACATCCACCCCTCCTTGCTTCCTAAATATGGGGGCGCCGGCATGTATGGTCAGCGTGTGCACGAGGCCGTATTTTCTAACAACGAATCCAACACAGGAATCACCATACATTTGGTAAATGAACACTACGACGAAGGTAAAATATTAGTACAGCATGCATGTGCGTTGCATCCTAACGATACCCCAACCACGATTGAATCGAAAGTTCATCAGTTAGAACATCAGTTTTTCCCAAAAGCAGTTGAACAGTATTGCTTATCCCTGAAGCGCTAACTTAAGGTGTTGACCAAACCAATAGCAATCTTCAAAGCTATTATATAGAGGTGCCGGTGCAACACGAATCACATTCGGCTCCCTCCAATCTGCCGTAACACCAAGTGCGGTAAGTGAATCAAATAAAGCCCGGCCTTTTCCAGTCGCCTTAATAGAAAGTTGTGCACCACGTTTTTTAGGGTCTGATGGTGTTATGATTTCGAACCGTTCAGAGCCCGGAGTGTTCGAGGATATTTCATGAACCACAAAAGATAAATAAGCAGTCATTAAGTCTCTTTTTTTTCCAATACGCGCCATTCCTGCGGCTTCAAATAACTCTAGAGAAGCTAAATGTACCGCCATTCCCAAAACGGGCGCATTGCTAAGTTGCCACCCTTCTGCCCCAGGAATTGGATTAAATCCAGGCTCCATCGAAAACCGCGTCTCTTTGGTGTGTCCCCACCAGCCAGCAAGTCGCGGAAGGGCTGTTCGGTACGCATGACGTTCGTGTACAAAAAAGCCGGAAACACCCCCGGGAGAAGAATTTAAATATTTATATCCACACCATGCAGCAAAATCAGGGCCCCACTCATGAAGATTAAGGTTGATATTACCCGCTGCATGTGCTAAATCAAACCCGACCATAGCACCCACCGCATGTGCTTTTTGTGTAATGGTTTGCAAATCGAAATATTGCCCGGTGTAGTAGTTAACACCACCCCACATTACTAAAGCTAAGGTTTCTCCAAGCTCTTCGATTTTCTGATAAATATCTTCCTCGTGTATCAGCTCCTCTCCAGGTCGTGGCGTCACCCAAACCAAGTCGCTTGCCGGTAAGCCATGAACTTGCAGCTGTGATTCAAGGGCATATTGATCACTTGGAAAAGCCTTCGCTTCACAAAGTATTTTAGTTCGTTTACCCTGTGGATTGTAAAATGAAGCCATGAGTAAGTGTAAGTTAGTGGTCAAGCTGTGTGTAGTGCACACCTCAATCGGTTTTGCACCAACAATGGCCGCCACCTTTTCTGTTAGCAATTCATGATAGGAATACCATGGACGACGCCCCTCAAAATGTCCCTCAACCCCAAGCATACCCCAATCCTCTAACTCCTCTAAAAGATATTGCTTTGCCTTGCGCGGTTGTAGCCCAAGGGAGTTACCCGTGAAATAAACCGGGTGTTCTTTACCAAAGCCTGGAAATATGAATTCATCTCTAAACGCCCGAAGTGGGTCGTTCTTGTCCATTTCTTTTGCAAATTCTAACGAGTTTTCAAAGTCCATCCAATTCGATTTTCGTAATTTTGTAGACAAAGATAAGGAACAATGACGCAACTCAACCGCACACAATCCAACCGGCTTTTTGAAGAGTCATCCACCTTGTTTCCTGGCGGGGTAAATTCACCCGTACGTGCTTTTAAAAGCGTGGGCGGGACGCCCTTGTTTTTCGCTAAAGGAAAGGGGTCAACGGTTTGGGATGAAGACGGAAATCAATTCATCGATTTTTGTAACAGTTGGGGGCCCTTAATTCACGGACACGCCAATGGGTATGTTGAAGAGAAAATAATTCAAACCTTAAGAAACGGATCCAGTTTTGGTGCACCTACTCGACTCGAAAGCGAACTGGCTAAATTAATCAAGACAAATATTACATTCATTGATAAGCTGCGCTTTGTGAGTTCAGGCACCGAAGCCGTTATGTCGGCATTGCGCTTGGCTCGGGGGTATACGGGTAAAACGAAGATTTTAAAATTTGAAGGGTGTTACCATGGCCACGTTGATTCCATGTTGGTTAAGGCGGGAAGTGGGTTAATCACCCTTGGAAGCTCATCAAGTGCTGGGGTTCCCGAAACGGTAGCCAATGAAACCCTGGTGCTTCCGCTCAACGATGAAAACATGCTCATTCAAACCTTTGAACAGTATGGTAACGATATGGCTGCAGTGATCATTGAGCCTGTTCCAGCAAACAATGGGTTGCTCTTGCAAGACCTGAGTTTTTTACAACTGATTCGCGGTCTGTGCTGGAAACATCAAGTTTTACTCATATTTGACGAGGTAATCTCTGGATTCAGGGTGGCGTTTGGTGGAGCAACGGAACTTTATGGGATACAACCAGACATTGTTACTTACGGAAAAATAATTGGTGGCGGCTTACCGGTTGGCGCCTACGGTGCGTCTAATGAAATTATGGCCTCGGTTTCCCCAGAAGGACCGGTATATCAAGCAGGAACCTTATCTGGAAATCCGGTAGCTATGGCGGCAGGGATTGCTCAACTTGAACTGTGCTTGGCTCCAGATTTTTACCGAACCATGGAAGCAAAAACACGCGGATTTGTGGAACGAGTTAATGCCTATGCGACGGTTAAAAACTATGATTTCGAATTAGTATCCTTGGCATCCATCTTTTGGCTTTCCTTTAACGGTAAAAAATCCATTCATCGCGCGGATGAAATAAGTCCAGACATGACATCATTTAATAAATTACATGACTATTTGCTTCATCACGGGGTGTATCTAGGTCCTAGTGGGTATGAAGTAGGTTTTATTTCCTCTGCACACACGGAAGATGAATTGACTTATGCTGCTGCGCAATTTTGTGCGGGATTAGATGTGGTTTATGCAAAATAAACCAGACACTTTGGTAATTGGCGGAACAGGGCTTGTTGGTAGCCACTTACTGTGGTTACTCGCTCAACAGGGACCGGTTATGGCAAGCGGAAGAACGGAAAAAAACCGGTCGCGGGTTCGGTCACTATTTATTCACTATGACTCCGTACAGGGAGGGGAATTGTTTAATAATGTTAGTTGGATTAATTTAGACGTACTCGATGTTGATGCCGTGCAACGCGCTATTAATCCTATGAAAAAAGTATATCATTGTGCGGCCCTGGTTTCATTTCACCGCATCGATTTCTATCGCTGCATTGCATTAAATCGTGAGGGCACCGCTAATGTGGTTAATGCCTGCTTAGCAGTTTCTGGGCTCAGGCTTTGTTATGTGAGTTCTACCGCTGCCGTAGGAACAAACCCTAATGGAGAAATCACTGAAAACTGCCTTTGGAAATCCTCCGATAAAAACAGTGGTTATTCCGTATCTAAGTTTGGAGCAGAAAAAGAAGTGTGGCGGGGAATAGAAGAAGGACTTGACGCCGTTATTATCAACCCATGTACGGTTATTGGTCCGGGAAATTGGACAGAAGGCTCTATGGAAATGTTTCGTGTGGCGGAACGCGGGTTGCTCTTTTATCCTTCCGGATCAAACGCAACGGTGGATGCGCGAGATGTGGCGAAATCCATGGTCTTCTTAATGGATTCTGGAATTAGAAATGAACGGTTTTTATGCACCGGCACCAATAAAGACTTTCGCGGATTATTTACTGCAATAGCTCATGCGATGGGGAAAAACGGACCTCGTTTTTTTGCGCCAAAATGGCTCGCCATACCTGCTTCTTACCTTTTAGAAACCTTATCACTGCTTCGTAAGCGGCGCCAAGGAATGACCATTGAGTCTGCTCAAGCGGCTTATTCTACCCGGATTTACAACGCGTCAAAACTAAAGTCGCTGATGAAGCAGCCGTTTTTCACCTTAGGGGAATCCATTAGTAACGCAATCCAAGGCAGAATGCTATGAATAAAGAACGAGCAGGTATTTTAGTTTTACTGATTCTCTATGCCGTTGGAACCATATCTATGCTTGTTCCGTCCCTGAGGCCCTTGGTTTTGCCACTAAGTGGATATAATTTGTTTTTCTCCTTTTTGATTTTACTTAACGCCTATCGATGGAACCAGACCCTACTCATTGGATCAGCCACCATTTTTATTCTTGGTTTTTTCTCAGAATGGATCGGCGTGCATACGGGACTTTTATTTGGACGGTATTGGTATGGAATGAACTTGGGACCGAAACTTAGCGGTGTGCCCTTCATCATTGGTATTAATTGGGCCATGCTTACGATACTTGCCAGCGGAATAGCTATTAAATGGACTAAAAACATAACATTTCAGGCCATGATAGCCGCTGCGCTCATGACAGGAATTGATGTGTTAATGGAGCCGGTTGCCATTCGAAATGATTATTGGCATTGGCACAACGGGGTCATTCCGTTGTACAATTACCTGTGTTGGTTTGTTGTTTCGTTTATCGGTAGCCTCGTGCTTATTAAAATCGCTAAACCAAGCTTGAACAACACGTCTCTTGTGTTGTTTATATTGATAACTTTATTTTTCACAATTCAACTCTTAGTATAATGTATTGGTGGGGTCCTTTTGTAATGTTGGCTACGTTTTTCGGCATGGAATTCATGGCTTGGTTCACGCACAAGTATGTAATGCATGGCCTTATGTGGTATTTTCACAGAGACCATCATCAAGTAGAGGCGGGGTTCTTTGAAAAAAATGACGTGTTCTTTTTGATTTATGCCATTCCTTCCTGGTTGGGAATCATGTTGGGGATGATGTATAATTTTTACCCAACGGGTTTGGATGGGCTATGGTATAGCAATGTATGGAATCGCCTATTTTTTAGTTCATGATGTTTATATTCATCGCCGGTACAAGTTTCTTCGGAACATTGATCACCCGTATTTCTATGCCATTCGCAAAGCACATAAGGTGCACCATAAAAATCAAGACAAAGAAGAGGGTGCTTGTTTCGGGATGCTGATTGTTCCTCCAAAATTCTATAAAGAGGCCAAAAAATCATACCTGGCTCAACGAAACGCATGAGTTATTACGGGTACATTTTGTTGTTTTCCTTCCTTGGGCCCCTCGCATTAAGCTTTGATAAAAAAGTGGCTTACATAAAAAAAGTGCCTCGCTTAATCTTGCCGGTATTAATTGTTTCTGGATTGTTTTTAGTTTGGGATCAATGGTTTACTGAAAAGGGCGTTTGGGGATTCACCTTAGAACACACAGCACACATCTTTTTAGGAAAACTTCCGCTCGAAGAAATACTGTTCTTTGTGGTAGTGCCGTACAACTGTATCTTTATTTATGAAGTGATGGGGGCCTATTTTCGGCTCGAAAATAACCCTAAATTAAATCGCGTGTTTTTTGGAATATTCTTTGGCTTGGGTGTGTTATTAATTCTACAACAACCAAGCGGGTGGTACACGCTTTCGTCGGTGCTGCTTGCCTTTGCCTCAAGCGCGGTGCTGCTCATCGTTAATCCGAACTGGTTGACGCAATTTGTGGTTTCCTTCTTGGTTTGTTTGCTTCCTTTTTTAATCGTAAACGGCTTACTCACCGGGGCAGCCACGACACTTCCTGTGGTGTGGTATAATCCCGCAGAATTTTCAGGATGGCGAATTATCACCATACCCGTAGAAGATTTATTCTATAACTTCGATTTGTTAGTGGGCTTTGTTGCGTTTTTTAACCTCGGCAACAAACGGTTAGCGCTTAGCAAGTAGTCCTGTAGTGGAATATCCATCTACCAAAGGAATCGTTTGCGCCTGTCCTCCCCAAGCTTTCGCTTCGTTTTTCCCAACAATATAACGCTTGTCGCTTGGATCAGTAAGATCCGCATCATAATCACCTCCTTTGACAATTAGATCCGGTTTTATCGCTAAAATCGTATTTAAGGGTGTCTGTTCACTAAAAACGATCACGTGATCTACCGTGCCCAACGCAGCTAACACCATCGATCGAGCGAACTCTGGATTGACTGGGCGATCTTCTCCTTTCTCTAGCGCACGAACAGAGGCATCGTCGTTCACTGCAACAAAGAGCTTATCACCTAAAGAAGCGGCTTCGGCTAAATACGTGATGTGGCCCAGATGCAACAAATCAAAACATCCATTGGTAAAAACAATTTTTTGATTTTTTAAACGATGTAATTCGGCCATCTGCGCAGCCTGATGTAAGGTGATGACCTTCGCTTGAACAAACGCTAAGCGACTCACGGTACTAACAAGTTAGAGGGTTCATTTGGGAACACTAACGTAGGTTTGAAGGATTTTGCCTCTTCAAACTCCATAGTTGCATAACTAATAATGATCACGACATCGCCAACAGCAACTTTTCGAGCGGCAGGGCCATTTAAGCATATCGTACCTGAATCCTTTGCTCCTGTAATAACATAGGTCTCCAAGCGTTCTCCGTTGTTGATATTAACGACTTGAACTCGCTCGCCTTCAATGAGGTTTGCGGCCTGCATTAAGCGCTCGTCAATGGTTATACTGCCAATATAGTTCAACTCGGCCTGAGTTACAGTCACCCGATGAATTTTGGATTTTAATACTTGAATTTGCATAATTAATTGCCTTTGGGCGGCACAAAAGTAAGAGAATTCAATCGGCTAACAATAGCATATTATCAATAAGTCGCACCTCTCCACAATACGCCGCAACACATACCACGGCAGATTGTGCATTATTCGCAATAGGCAAAAGGGAATTTGAATCTACCAAAAGTAAATAATCAAGTCGAAGTGTTGACGCTGCAATTAATTGTTTTGCCTGTTCTAACACCTCCATTGAAGGTCGATTTTTCCAATGCTCTTTTACAAAAGAAAGGGCTTTATAAAGCACCAGAGCTTCTTGACGTTCGGATTGAGTCAATCTTAGGTTACGGCTGCTCATCGCTAAACCATCAGCCTCTCTTAAGGTTGGACACGAAACAATCGATACCGGCAGCTTAAGGGAAGAGACCATGGCGCGAATGATGGCTAATTGCTGAAAATCTTTTTGACCAAAATACGCATTACTTGGGTTGACGTGTTCAAATAAGGCATAAACCACTTCAACTACGCCCCTAAAATGACCAGGACGAGAAGCGCCTTCCATTGATAAGTCGAGGCCATTTAACTGTACTTCAGATGCCACTGAATGACCGGAAAATAGTTCGTCATAGCTTGGAAGATAAATAAAATCAACCCCCTCCATTTCTGCGCACTTAATATCTTCCGATAAGGTTCTTGGATACTTGTCAAAATCTGCGGAGTCATTAAATTGCCTCGGATTCACAAAAATGCTCAATACAACCACTTCGTTTGCGGCTTTCGCCGCATGCATCAACGAACAATGTCCTGCATGCAACGCACCCATAGTAGGAACAAATCCTATCGTTGCGCCTCGTTTCCAATACGTGTTAAGCGACTGCTCTAATTGTGCTTTGCTTGATAATATTACACTCATTCTATGATGTATCAGGAAACAAAGCTATTCGTTTTTAGGAACTTTCATTAGTTTTCCGTAATTTTGCTCCCTTATAAAAGTGTAGAGGCTCGATGGAAAAAAAACGTGTATTGTTCGTCTCTCAAGAGATTTCCCCTTTCTTAACTAAAACCGAAGTTTCTAATTTCACCCGAAGGATTGCGCAATCAACCCAAGAAGAAGGAAAAGAAATTCGTGTATTTATGCCTCGATATGGGGTTATCAATGAGCGTCGTCACCAGTTGCATGAAGTGATTCGGCTTTCTGGATTAAACTTATCAATCGATGATCAAGATCATCCACTGATTATCAAGGTGGCTTCCGTAGCTGCCGCAAGAATGCAGGTCTATTTTATTGACAATGACGATTTCTTCAAAAGAAAACAAATACTGCATGAAGAAGATGGGGCTTGTTGCGCTGACAACGATGAGCGTTCGATGTTTTTTGTTCGAGGGGTGCTTGAAACCGTTAAGAAACTAGGGTGGCAACCCGATCTTATCCATTGCAATGGGTGGTTTTCTGGGATGATGGCCCTTTATATTAAACATTTCTATAAAAAAGATCCGCATTTCAAAGAAACAAAAGTGGTATATAACCTTTTTAACGAAGGCTTTGACCAACCGCTTGATCCGCGATTCCATGAGAAATTGAAGTTTGATGGTTTTCCAAAGGCTGTGCTAGAAAAAAGTAAGGAAACGGATTTCATTTCGTTTACCAAATTAATTTTGGAGCACTGTGACGGGGTTACCGTAGCAGAACCTAACCTAGACCCTGCATTGCGTGCGATTTTCGATGAAGCAAGCATCTTAAAGCAAGATTATATCAATGAAGAGCATGAAGCAAAGGCGTTTTCTGCATTTTTTGATCGCGTACTTGATGCCAGTGTTGTAACCAACTAGTCTACACACATGAGGTATTCACTCCTTTTACTTTTAGCGCTCTCGCTTCTGGCCTGTAAGAAGAAGGATCAAATGTTAGGCAAGGACTTGTTGGGGTCTAATGCCATACTCAACGGAATCACAACCGACACGTTTTATTTGGCTACCTCTGTGGTTATTGAAGACAGTATCATTACTGATAATTCCGCCAATGTTGTCTTGGGGAGTTATAACGACCCGAAGTTTGGTCAATTTACCTCCTCGTTCTACACACAAATTCGTTTGGCCGGTGTGAATCCAAATTTTGGAGACGCCGCTTCAATTATTGTGGACTCATTCGTGCTTGGTTTAGAATATGCGGGATACTACGGGGCTTTAAGCGCTCAACATTTTGAGGTGTTTGAATTAACCGATGCGCTATCTAACGACTCAACATATTATCAGTTTTCTACCAAAGCCCACAGTAACACGAACTTAATACCTACAGGAAGCGAAATCATTACTCCTAAACCATTGAATTACACCATCATCGGTGACGACAGCGTACAGGCTCAATTGCGGATTCCGCTCGATACGAACCTTGCAAAACAATTTATCGCCGAAGCAACAAGCGGAAGCTCCACGTTCGCAAGTAATTCAAACTTTCAAAGTTATTTTAAAGGCTTATTCGTACAAACAAACAACGGTCCACAAGCTGCGGGACAAGGTGGGGTTTTCTATTTTAACCTAAACGATCCAGGAACCAAATTAACGATTTATTATCGTCAAGGCGGGGTGGCTAAGACCTATGACTTTTTAATGAATTCTACCTGTGCAGACTTCTCTCACGTGGATGTAAATCGAAACGGATCTGCCGTAGAACAAGTAATTAACAATCCGTCGTTAGGGTTGCAAGAATTCTATGCGCAAGCGTTTGGTGTGCGCGCCAAAGTGGTCATTCCGGGACTTAACCAATTCACTAAGAACCAATTAATTCATCGCGCTGAAATTCATTTACCGATTCAATATCAGTTGGGAAGTAAATATAAACCGGGCTCAAACGTCACATTTGCCACTAAAAAAACCGCTGCTTCACAAGGATATATAAACACGGGCGTGTTGGGTGCTTACTCAGAAAGCAAAAAGGAATTCTCTGCAGATTTGAAATCCTATGTTCAGGCCGTTATCAACCAAGACATTGAAAATACGGGGCTCATCGTTTCCCCCCGATTCTTCGTTAATTCATCGGAACGGATTATCTTTAATGGACCAAACACCATCAATAAGATGCGTCCGAAAATAATTATCACTTATACCGACTTTTAATTATGTGTGGTATCGTTGCATACATTGGCGCTAAAGACGCCTACCCCATTATCATAAAGGGATTAAAACGCCTTGAATACCGTGGATATGACTCCGCAGGTATTGCGCTAAATTCGCACGGCACACTTAACATCTACAAAAAGCAAGGAAAGGTGTCCAACCTAGAAACCTTTGCAGCAGACAAAGATTGCTCTGGAACTTCAGGAATTGGTCACACCCGATGGGCCACACATGGAGAACCTAATGACGTAAATGCCCATCCACACTATTCTACCGACGGTAAATTAGCCTTAATTCATAATGGAATTATTGAAAATTATGACTCCATTAAAAAAGAACTCATTAACAAAGGATACAGCTTTCGCAGCGAAACCGATACCGAAGCCTTGGTGCACTTGGTGGATGATATTTCGAAAAAAGAAGGGGTTTGGTTTGGTGAAGCACTGCGAATTGCCTTGAATCACGTGGTGGGCGCCTATGCGATTGTGGCCATATCTAGTGATTATCCAGGCCGTTTAGTGGCCGCTAGAAAAAGCAGTCCGCTCGTAGTAGGTGTTGGAGAAGACGGTGAATACTTTTGTGCTTCTGACGCGTCACCGATAGTTGAGTATACCAAAAATGTGGTTTACATGGAAGACGAGGAGATTGCCGTAATTGATCGCAAGGAAGGATTGAAGTTATACAACATTGGCGACCAACCTAAAACACCATACATCCAAAAACTAGAATTAGAACTTGAAGCCCTTGAAAAAGGCGGATACGAGCATTTCATGTTAAAAGAAATTCATGAACAGCCTCGTTCCATTCAAGATTGTTTTAGGGGAAGACTAAATGCCGAAAAAGGTTGGATTTCCCTCGGTGGAATTCGTGACTACGAGCAAAAAATGATTCAGGCCAATCGCTTAATTATTGTCGCTTGTGGTACCTCTTGGCATGCCGGATTAGTGGGTGAATATCTATTAGAAGACTTGGCCCGCATCAATGTTGAAGTGGAATATGCGAGCGAATTTCGTTACCGTAATCCCATAATCAATGAAAATGATGTGGTTATCGCTATTTCTCAGTCCGGGGAAACGGCGGATACCCTTGCTGCACTTGAACTCGCAAAGAGTAAAGGCGCAACCATCCTAGGGATCTGCAATGTGGTGGGTTCATCTATTTCTCGAATTACAGATGCCGGTTCGTATACCCACGCCGGACCAGAAATTGGAGTGGCTTCTACCAAAGCATTTACCGCACAAGTAACGATTCTTACATTGATGGCCCTGCAATTAGCGAATAAAAAAGGAACCATTAGTCAGTCTAGATTTCATGAATTGTTATCTGAGTTGGAAGCAATACCGGAAAAAGTTCGTCAGATTCTAGCAAAGAACGATCACATTGAAGCCATTGCTAAAAAATACAAAGATGCCTCAAACGCGTTATACCTTGGCCGTGGGTCCTCATTTCCTGTTGCACTAGAAGGAGCGCTTAAATTGAAAGAAATTTCGTACATCCACGCCGAAGGTTATCCGGCGGCAGAAATGAAGCACGGACCGATTGCCTTAATCGATGAAAATATGCCCGTATTTGTAATAGCGACGCAAGGAAATTCTTACGAAAAAGTGGTGTCTAACATCCAAGAGGTAAAAGCAAGAAAAGGTAAAATCATAGCCATTGTTACTGAAGGAGATGTTCACGTGCGTGCCATGGCGGATCATATTATTGAAATTCCTGCGGCAGATGAAGTATTGGTTCCCTTGTTAGCAACGATTCCCTTACAATTGCTTTCTTATTTTATCGCCGTAATGCGCGGATGTAACGTGGATCAACCGAGAAATTTAGCGAAGTCGGTAACGGTGGAGTAATTTTACCCTACCCTCCAATGTAAACTACCCCAAACGTAATAATGCCGGCGAGGGTATACCCTAAAAACAATTCAAGGGCAGTATGCTTTCTAAGATACCAACGTGCCGAAATCACCAAGCCTGAAATTAAAATAGCTAAGCCCATCCATGCGTAGGAGGGGTTGTGTTGCTGCATAAAATACGCATATAAGAAGCCGGTTAATATCCCCGCGCCTCCCGCATGCATCGATATTTTTAACACTTGAGTTAACAACATAAAGGTTAGGGTTACCACAATTCCCGCTAAGGACAAGGACAAAAAATAAGGCGGTAAAAGGTGTTTCGGGTCACTTTCCCCGATTAACCAATACAACATTAATCCATAAATCAGCATAATCAACAAGGGGTACAAGCGCTCCGTGCGATTCTCAATATCAATGGTGGTAATTATTTTAAAGCGAAACAAGCCTAAAAATGATAACCCAGGTGCCGCGAAACTAAACACCGCAAACATGCCGAATACAATCCACTTGATTTTCAGCGGGAGGGCATACATTGCAATGGTGTTCTGCACCAATTCTTCTGCGGGATAAAACAAGGCAATCAGCAAGCCATATAAGGGCATCAACAACGGAATAAATACCCAAGAAATTAAGTGGCTTAGTTTGTTCTTCATGCTTAGAGTTCCTTTCTCAATCGAGCTACAGGAATATTTAATTGTTCTCGATACTTAGCAATGGTTCTTCGGGCAATGTTATAGCCCTTTTCGTTTAAGATTTCCATCAGTTTTTCATCCGGTAGCGGTGTTCGTTTGTCCTCCTTATCCACCGCATCCAATAAGATTTGCTTCACCTCTCGGGTAGAAACTTCCTCACCACTGTCCGTTGAAAGGGATTCAGAGAAAAAGTGCTTCAAAGAATATACCCCGTGATTGGTCTGAATGTATTTACTGTTCGCTACGCGCGAGATGGTTGAAATATCCATCTGTACGCGTTCCGCAATATCCTTCAAAATCATTGGTTTCAATTTAGCATTGTCGCCCGTTAAAAAGAAGGCCTGCTGATAATCCAATATCGCACTCATGGTAAACAACAAGGTTTCTTGTCGCTGTTTAATCGCATCAATAAACCACTTCGCAGAATCCAATTTGTGACGAACAAAGGTTAAGGCTTGCTTGTCTCCTTTGGAGGTTTTAGCCCCTTCAGAATAAGAACGCAATAACACCTCGTATTCTTTACTCAATTTAAGGTCTGGCGCATTTCTAGAATTAAGTGTCAACTCCAAGATGCCATCCGTTTCTGTCAAAATAAAGTCGGGTATGATTTGTTGAACAACCTTCTCATTACTTTTTGCAGAACCCCCTGGTTTAGGATTTAATTTCAAAATTTCATCAATCGCTTCCTTCAATTGATCTTCATCAATCTTTAATTTCGCGGTGATTTTATCGTAGTGCTTTTTCGTAAAATATTCGAAACAGTCTTTTAAAATGCGAAGGGCTAATTTCTTTACTTCACCCCCATCCTGACGGCGACGTTCTTGCAATACCAAACATTCTTGTAAGGTTCTTGCGCCAACTCCTGCAGGGTCTAATTCCTGTATTTGATACAATACCCCTTCTATTGTGAACTCATCTACAATTACATTATAATGAAAGGCCAAATCATCCACCAGGGCTTCAAGCGAACGATTCAAATATCCTGACTCGTCTAAATTTCCAACAATGACCTCTGCAATGATTTGTTCGTCTTCCGATAAATCATTCAGCTGTAACTGTTCTATCAATCGGTCTTGAAACGATTGTTCACCCGATAATGGTACCACCCGTTGCTCGTCGTCTTTTGACTGATTATTTACTTGTGTTTTGTAATCCGGCGTGTCATCGTCAAAATAATCTGAAAAATCGAAGGCCTCTTCATCACCATCCTGTTCTTGTTGATCCAAGGATTCGTCTGCCTGATCGTCTCCTTGTTCTAGGGCTGGGTTTTCTTCTATTTCTTGCTGAATACGCTGTTCAAGTTCAGCGGCCGGAATTTGCAGCAATTTCATTAATTGAATTTGCTGCGGAGAAAGCCGTAAATCTTGACGTTGCGTAAATTGTTGTTTAAGCGCCATTAAAATGCTGCGTTCTGTGGTGTTCTTGGAAAAGGAATTACATCGCGAATATTCGTCATCCCAGTAACAAACATGATCATGCGCTCTAAGCCCAGTCCAAATCCTGCGTGGGGTACTGATCCGATTTTTCGCGTATCCATATACCACCACAATTCTTCTTCGGGAATTCCAAAGGCTGCGCATTTTTCTTGCAGCACCTCTAAGCGCTCTTCACGCTGAGACCCTCCCACAATTTCTCCAATACCAGGGAACAATACATCCATGGCTGCCACGGTTTTACCGTCATCATTCGCACGCATGTAAAACGCCTTGATTTCCGCAGGATAATCCGTTAAAATCACCGGACACTTAAATTCTTTCTCCACCAAATAGCGTTCGTGTTCACTTTGTAAGTCAATTCCCCACGCTACGTCATATTGAAACTTCTTCTTTTTATAGTGATTAGAGTTCTTCAAGACCTCTATGGCTTCTGTGTAGGTTAACCGTTTAAATGGATTGTCGATTACAAACTGTAGACGCTCTATTAAGGTTAGTTCATTGCGCTCATGCTGCGGTTTTTGTGTTTGCTCCTGTGCCTCTCGATCATTTAAAAACTGAAGATCATCCTTACAAGTGTCCATTACGAAACGACAAATATGCTTTAAGAAATCTTCCGTTAAATCCATATTAGCTTTCAAATCGTTGAATGCCACTTCAGGTTCTATCATCCAAAATTCCGCTAAATGCCGAGACGTATTTGAGTTTTCTGCTCGAAAGGTTGGCCCAAACGTATATACTTTTCCTAGCGCTAATGCGGCTAATTCCGCTTCAAGCTGTCCAGATACAGTGAGGTTAACGGGTCTACCAAAGAAGTCTTGGTTGTAATCAATTTCACCTTCTTTTGTTCGTGGTGGATTTGAGGGGTCTAAGGTTGAAACGCGAAACATTTCACCGGCACCCTCTGCATCTGAAGAGGTGATGATCGGTGTATTCAAATAATAAAATCCATTCGTGTGGAAATAATTATGAATGGCGTATGATACAGCGTGACGGATTCTAAATACCGCACCAAAAGTGTTCGTTCTGAATCGGAAATGCGCCTGTTCTCTCAAGAACTCTAAGCTGTGGCGCTTAGGCTGCATTACCGTTTTTTGTACCTCATCTGCTGGGGCCGCACCAATCACAGTAAGCTCTTTAACATCGAGTTCTACGGCTTGTCCGGAGCCAATAGACTCCACAAGAATCCCTTGAAGTGTGATCGCTGCCGCAGTAGAAACTTGACGAATAACATCCTCTGAAAAAGCTGTAAAATCAATAACAGCTTGTAGGTTTCCTTGACATGAGCCATCATTTACTTGAATGAAGCGGTTACTTCTAAACGCTCTAACCCAACCCTTAACCGTTACTTCTGTTCCAATTAAGCTGCTGCCTTGCTGTATAATTTCTTTAATTGATGAGGTTTTCATAAGAACAAAAATAACTTTTTGCGGTGAAAATCTGCACACTGCACACCGCGTGTTTTGTAATTAATTTATTACCTTGTACCTAAATTTAACACATGCACCTTCACAATTTAATAAATCACCTCCCCCTCCTGTTTCCTTTCGCAGGTATCATTGTTTTATTGCTTGGGGTTTATTTCAAGTCTGAACTGCTTAAACGTGTTGGGTATTTCCTCTTTGTTTTGGCTGCGATTGGTGCGTTTCTATCCATGAATACAGGCGAAGAAGCGGAAGAAGCGATTGAGGGTATTTATCCAAAGGTAACCCATCATTATGCCCATGAACATGAAGAGAAAGCAGAGCTATTTGCTTTGGTAATGTACGGATTAGGATTACTATCCTTGCTAGCTATGTGGGCTTCTTGGGTAAAAAACAAACTACAAAAATACCTGCTTTGGGCCATTGGGGCCTTCTTGGTTGCTGTGTTATACCTCGGGTATGAAACCGGTAAAAGCGGGGGTCAAGTAATACACAAAGAGTTTAGAACCGAATGAAAAGAACCTACTACCTACTACTACTTTTAATTCTATCTGGCCAAACCTTTTCCCAACAATTTTCATGCGGGATGCCATTGGCTCCAAACGCACCTGAAAAACTCAAGGAGGAAACGAATGTAACTTGGTCTGAACAAGAGGCGAAGCGCACGTTATTTTCTAGTCAATTTGTTGACGAGCGCGGAAATACCAAAGGAATATTCAGTAAAAAGCCCATTAATTATCTAAATAAAAACGGAAAATTAATGCCAATTAACCCGTCCTTGAAACCCAGTAACCCGGGAAGTTGGAAGGCAGATGAACAGCAATTTCCAACGGCACTTTTTACGGATGGATCTTACAGTGTAAGTCTTGACGAGCTGGGCGCCACAATGTATTTGGGTAAAAACCGGAGCATCAATAACGTTTCGTATAAACAAATCCATTTAAATTCCGAACAAGTAAGCCTGACCGGTTGCAACATCCCGTTAGGGTCCTACACGCAACAACTACTCTTCATGGAGGACCGCGTTAAAAGCAACTTAATTGTTTCCGAACCGGTTAATCTCGGGGAATCTCAATACTTCATCACCACGGAACGCATCGAAATACCCGAGGGATACGAGTTACAATACAAACCTCATCCAGTAACGGGATTCGAGGACATCACCATTCGTGGTGCTCGCGGGACCTTATTTATCGACGGCATGGCCTATGGGGCAGACATCCTGGTAGTTAACAGTAAAACGAAAGCCGTTTGTGGAACCATCTTTGCGCCCATTGCCTATGATGCGGCGATGAAATCTTGTAAGGGATTAATACAGTTTAAACGTTTGTCTAGTGAAAATGAATATGAACTTACCGTTGCTGTAAGCACCGAATGGATGAATGCCGCCGAACGAACCTATCCGGTTACAATTGACCCCTTAGTAGGCGGACCAACCACTACGTGGGCGGGATCATATATGAACTCCTGCCTTTCTCCCGCGTACAATGTAGACAGCATTCAAGCTACGATTCCGGGTGGCGTTACGGTTACTGGAGTATACGTTACGGCAAGTTTTTATGCAGATCCATGGAGCGCTGCCACAATGAGTCAAGGGGTAATGTATTTTAGTGGCCCGTGCGGCAGTTCGCAAACATTTACGGTCACAGGTCCAACGGCCGGCACAGCAGGAACCGCTTATTTGGATAGTTTCAATATGATGTCTCCGTTAATTTGTTGTCTACCCGAGTCTTGTAGTTCAACCAATTTTTATGTGCGATTCCACTTAGGACGGTATAACCTCGGTGCGGGCTGTAACCTTACCTACATTCGTTATGACCCCTTTACCACCCTTTGGCCTTTTCAAGTGGTGGTTTATGGAAGAACCCCAGAAACGTATGGATCAGAATGGTATGCTACCCAAACCCCTCAATGTTCCAATGATTGTGAAATTGAAGTCCGCGGGTATGCACGATATGGCGTAGCGCCCTACACCTTTACGCACCCTTGGACCAACGATACGGTGGTTACAGGTACAAATACAGGGTGTGGCGCCGGGTCAACAAACCACCTGTTTAATCTAACCGTTCCTACGTGTCCCTTATACTGTGATTCCACCTTTACCGTGTTAAATATTCCACCCCCGGTAATAACGGATGCCTGTGGTACGGTAATTACAAGCATTGGGTTTGAAACGCTACCCATTAAACCTGCCACAAATATTGATTTGGTTTATGACTCTGTGCTATGTTCGGGGGAAACAACAACCATAAATCTCTCCTCGTGTTTAGCCAATGGAACCGCGTATTACTTTGGCGAAGGACAAAGTGGACAAGGATCGTTTACCGTTTCACCCACAACAACTGATGCCCCAATCACCCTAAACTACAGCGCCTATGCTGAAGGGGATGGGTGTACTTCGGATACCTCGACGTTTCAACTGACGGTGTACAGTAATCCAAACGCAGCCTACCTTGTGAATCCAAATCCGGTGGTTGCGGGGATTGAAGCCGCGTTTCAAGATCAAAGCACCTCGCCAGCGTCCACCATACAACAATGGGTATGGACCTTAGATGATAGTCTAATTAGCCTCACCCCTCAATGGAATAACTTGTATTTAACGCCAGCAAACCATGTATTATGTTTGGCGATTCAAGATGCGGTTGGCTGTGTAGACACCCTGTGTTCACCCTTTGCTGTGGTGCCCGCTGAAGTAGCTACTCCGAATGTGATTACGCCGAATAATGATGGTAAAAACGACATCCTTTCTTTTGAATATTTGGAATTCTATCCTGAAAATAGCTTGCGCATCTTAAACCGTTGGGGAGGCGTGGTGTTTGAACAAAACGGGTATGCGAATACCTGGGATGGTGGAGAATTGATCGATGGTGTTTACTTCTATGTGTTAACAATCACCGAAAAGAACCAAACCTATAGCGGATTTTTTCATTTGATTCGCTAGGCATTTTCCGTTGATTCGCCGTTCTTTTGATTAATTTTATCCCATGAAATTTCTGTTGGTTGGACTTGGTAATCCGGGCGCTGAGTATGAAGATACGCGTCATAACATTGGGTTTAGTGTATTGGATGCCTTGGCTAAAAAACACGACGGATCGTTTTCCTTGGATCGCGGTGCACATAAAGCAAGCATTAAATTGCGTGGAAAACAGGTGGTGCTCATCAAACCTACAACCTACATGAATCTGTCAGGAAAAGCCGTTAATTATTGGCTTCAAAAAGAACAAATCAGTAAAGAAAACCTCTTGGTAATCACGGATGATCTGGCACTTCCCTTTGGGAAAATTCGCCTGAAAGGAGCGGGATCTGACGGGGGTCATAACGGCCTTAAAGATATTCAGCAGACCCTACAAACTACGGCTTATGCGCGTCTGCGTTTTGGCATCGGGAGTGATTTTCCGAAAGGAAGACAATCGGATTATGTGTTAGGGAAATGGGACAAGGAAGAACAAGTCACCTTGAATGAACGGATAACCCTCGCGGTGGAAGCCTGTGAGGCGTTTTGTACGATAGGGCTTCAATTAGCCATGACCAATTGCAACGGGAAATAAATTCCTTGACAAGATTTAACAAATTTCAACAATAGAATAAAGCAAGCACTATTACTTTCGTGAAGTAAATAATAATGCCCTATGAGAAACAACCACGAAATCGATTATTACATCCACGGCGAAGAAATGCAAATGGTGGAAATTGAATTAGACCCCCAAGAAACGGCCATTGCTGAGTCTGGCTCGTTCATGTACATGGATCCAGGAATTCAAATGGAGACCATTTTTGGAGATGGATCGCAACAGCAAAGCGGATTCATGAATAAATTATGGGGGGCCGGAAAACGCTTGTTAACGGGCGAAAGCTTGTTCATGACCGCCTTTACACATACGGGATCAGGGAAGGCTAAAGTTGCTTTTGCATCGCCCTACCCTGGTAAAATCATTCCAATCGATTTACAGCAATATGGTGGAAAGATAATCTGTCAAAAAGATTCCTTTCTTGCTGCGGCCAAAGGGGTTTCGGTAGGAATAGAATTTCAACGAAAACTGGGAACGGGACTCTTTGGTGGCGAAGGATTTATTATGCAAAAACTGGAAGGCGACGGCTTAGCTTTTTGTCATGCCGGTGGCTATGTAATGAAACGCACCCTGAATCCGGGAGAAACACTTCGAATTGACACCGGGTGCATCGTCGCCTACACGCAAACCATTGACTATGATATTCAGTTTGTGGGTGGAATTAAAAACACCTTATTCGGAGGTGAAGGGTTGTTTTTTGCAACACTCACCGGACCCGGAGAAGTATGGTTGCAGAGCTTACCGGTATCAAGACTTGCCTCACGCATTCTAGCGTATGGAACCGGTACGAGAAAAGAAGAAGGTTCCGGCCTACTGGGTGGACTCGGGAATTTACTAGACGGCGACGGAAGATAAGTTAGGATTTATTTAAAAAGAAAAACGCCCCATGAGGGCGTTTTTTATTGCTGTAAAAGCAACTCCATTAAATCTTAATAATGCGAACCGTTTTAATTCCTTGTTCATCCTGGGCATTTACAAAATAAATCCCTTGTGGGGCCGACAAGGCGGTAGAAACCGCGGTTTGATTAAATATCTGCGTTTCATAAATAATCTTTCCACCCACATCGGTAATAGTAAGATTCCCGGTGAATGCCTCAGCAAAAGTTATGCTTACTTCATTTACCACCGGATTCGGTGCCACACTAAATGGGGCAGATGAAAGGTCAGTTAATCCAATATAATTAATCGTAACACAATTTGAGGTATCAGAACAACCGTTCGCATTCGTACTCACCACAGCGTATGTTCCATTTTGAGTGATAAGCAATGAAGAACCATTTGCACCCGGTAAACTTGCTCCCGTAGTACAATTAATCCATTGATAGGATAAGCCCGACGTATTGGAACAAAGCAATTCAGAACCGTTGCTTGGATTAATAGCAATCGCATTGTTTATCTGATCTACAAACAAATGAAGTGTAACCACACTGTCACATCCTTGGATTGTATTGTAGGTCGCGGTATAATCTCCAGGTTGGGTGTAATATTGTCCGTTAAATAACACTTGTTCTCCTTGACAGATGGTTTGAGTTGACTCACTGGTTTGACTTGCGCAACCGATGTAGATAAAATCGCGATACGTTGTTGAGGCCAACGCATCTACTTGGGCATTGAGCGTGGTGTATCCTGTTGAGCCATTGGTAAATGTAGTTGGGTTTGTGTTGCTATTACTTACGGCCACGGGCGTTGAAATTCCCCAAGCTACGGTTGTTGCACCGAGCGCTTCTGCGGTCATTGTAGCATTAGAACAATACACATAAGACACATGAATTACGGGTTGTCCCTGAAGATTAAAGGTGTCTATTTGGTTTGTTAAGGTATCCCCCGAAACTATGTAAACTGCTTGACTTATTCCGTTGGCTCCATCGCCTCCCTTTCCTCCGGCTCCTCCAGCGCCACCGGCACCACCAGCGCCGCCGTCGCCAATTTCTGAAGTGCAGTTAGCCTGAACACCCCCGCCAGCGCCTCCGTTGCCTCCAACACCGCCATTACCACCAACACCACCAGTTCCCGGTGCACCCGCTTGAATGAAACAATCCCAAAGGTTACCATTTGAACCGTTATAGTTAATATAAATTCCAAAAGAACTTCCTGCTCCATAGCCGCCCTGACCACCTTGGCCGCCTTGGCCACCGCCACCGCCACCAGATCCGCCGTTACCCGGTCCATTATCACAAAGCGCACAGGTTTGTCGGCCACCACCTCCACCAGAACCTCCACCAGAACCTCCACATCCATCCGCTCCATTGGCCGCTTGTGTACCTGGTGTCCAGAATCCTGTTAGTGTTGTACCTTGTGCACCATTTGCACCAAGCGCACCCGCTGTACCAGCGATTCCATTTCCTCCCGCAGTACCATTTCCACCGGGATCTCCTTCATTTCCTTTATTACCAGCAGCCCCGCCATTTCCACAAGCAGAAGCTCCACCAACAGCACCTAATCCAGCATTGTTTGAAGAACATTCATCACCTCCGGCGCCTCCGCCCGCACCTGAACCACCATTTCTTCCGGTTCCAGCAATCCCTACAGCGCCTGGATTTGAGTTTCCTGTTTGCGCAGCACCTCCAGCTCCGCCTGCAACACCTCCACCACCTTGACCTCCGGCACCCCCAGCTCCACCGGCATTTCCATTGCTAAAGGTACACGATCCACCATCACAAGAACCACCAGATCCTAATGCGCCATTACCTCCATTAACGCCATTTGCACCGGCAGTTCCATTTAATCCTGCACCAGCAGAACCAGCCAACACCTGACAACGCACTAAATCAAAGGAAGAACAGCTGTCCATATAAATGCCATACACAGAAACTCCATACGGTAGCGCCTGTGTTGGCGCTGGAGCATTCGCCGTTTGAATGGTCAAATCTTGAAATCGAAACCCGCTGTTGTTAACTAATTCAATCGCAGAAATACGCGGTGCGGTAACCGGTCCAATGGGATTCAAGTCTGATCTGTAAATTGTTGTTGCTCCCGCTAAACTGGTTTTTGTCCAAGCCAAGGTATCAATGAATCCTCCTTCAATTACAACGTGTTGTCCATTTAAAGTAAGTGCACCTTGAATAGTATAGGTGCCTTGTGCAACTCGGATATAACTTCCGTTTGGTGCCGTAGAAAAGGCTGTTACCAAATCAATTGGGTCATTCATTGTACCCAACCCCGTAGGTAAGCCGGCCGTAGTTACATAGATTACTTCACATTGTGAAAATGCTTTTATCGTAAAAAAGAAAGCGAAAACAACTAAGTATATTCTTTTGTTCATTAGTAATAAGTTTTAGCGAATGTACATTTTTAAGAAGGTAATTCCAAGTATTTTATATTTTACCTTGCTTGTATTCAGTCGCTAAAATCTTCTGTAACATCGGGTTGATTTCACATTTCTTAAGCACCCAGGATAATTAACGTTTATTGACTTTTTCTAATCATTCGTTTTTATTACCTTAGGAGTAAGTCAAGAGACCTAAGTATTCACGTTTAATTCTTTATACTATGAAACGCATCTTAACGAAATGGGACAAATTCAAATTGGGACGACGCCTACATTACCTTCAAAAAAGATTACACCGCGCAGAAGAAAACGGATATCAAGATAAAATCGACAAGTATACGCGCTATATTCGAGAGGTGCGGGAACAATTAAAACATGTTAAAGAACCGATTCGGCGCTTGGGTTAATTTGTTCAATCCATTGTTCAACCGATGACGCTTGGTCAATCGTAAATCGTCCGGATTGCGTGCGACGTAACGCAATTAAGGTGGCCCCAGCATTAAGCCGCTGGCCAAAATCTTGGGCGATGGAGCGAATATAGGTTCCTTTGGTACATGTAATTTCAAAATCGATTTCTGGAAAACGATCGGCATTTACATTGAATTTACTGATCGTAATTTGATGTGCTTTAATGCTAACCTCTTTACCTGCTCTAGCAAATAAATAGGCGCGCTTTCCATCGATTTGTTTTGCCGAATACACGGGGGCGGTTTGGGTTTGTTCACCCAAAAAACCCTCGGCAACGTGATTGATTAATTCCGGGGTGATGTGGTCGATATCAAAGGTTTCATTGTACTCCGTTTCCAAATCGAACGATGGGGTGGTTTTTCCGAGTAAAAAGGTACCGGTGTATGTTTTCTCATCCGCCATGTAGGTTTCTACATTCTTGGTTTGTTTTCCTGTACAAATGATAAGTAGTCCTGTAGCTAATGGATCTAAGGTGCCGGCATGACCTACCTTGATTTTTTTAACCTTAAGTGCTTGCTTGAGGTTCCAACGGATCTTATTTACCACATCAAAGGATGTCCACCCATAGGGCTTATCCACTAACAACACTTCTCCTTCTTGAAAATTCATCGCGTTGCGGTAGCCGAAGATTCACACTCCGTCTTTTGTTTTTGGTGTTCCGGGCCGGGATATTGATTAATAAACAAAGCAATTAAAATTATCCCAACGACAATGCGATAAATTCCCCAAACCTTAAATCCGTACTTCTGTAAAAAGGAAATGAAACTCTTAATGGCAATGAAGGCCACAATAAACGATGCAACATTTCCAATAAGGAACACCAAGGTGTTTTCCGTAGAACTTAAAATCATTTCAACGCCTTTTGTTTCTTGTCCGTTCACGCACCAGTCTTTCAGTAAAACAGAATATAGCGTAACGGCAGCCATGGTTGGTACAGCTAAAAAGAAGCTGAACTCTGCGGCAGATTTTCGGTTTAACCCTTGCTGCATCCCGCCAATTATTGACGCCGCAGATCGGCTAACACCGGGCATCATGGCTAAACACTGCCATAGCCCAATAAATAAACCTTGACGTGTAGAAACCTCTTGGTCTTTTATCTGCGCCTGCTTGGCAAAGATTCGGTCTATAAAAAGTAACACCACGCCCCCTGCTATGAGCACGACCGCAATGATTAATGGTTTTTCGAATACCGCTTCGATTTTGTCGTCAAAGAGTTTTCCTAATACTAATGCGGGAAGCACAGCGATGGCTAACACCTTATAAAAAGACCATTTAATGTTAACAAAGAACCGCTTCCAATACGCCACCACCACGGCAATAATGGCTCCAAATTGAATGGAAACTGTGAACATTTTCACGTACTCCGTTTGTTGAATTCCAAGTAATTCTTCCGTAAATAATAGATGGGCGGTACTCGAAACGGGCAAAAATTCAGTTAAGCCCTCAACGAGTGCAAGCAGTAAAGCCTCAAGAATCGACATGAATTATTTGGTGTTCTGAATTTCTCCGTTGTTCGGGTCGCTCGGCGGATTTTTTTTCATAATGGCGTAAAAAATCACGACATATCCAATAATGATTAAAAACGGAGCTAAGGTGATTCTGATCGGACTAAACAACTCATCCGCATTAAACTTGCTTGGATCATCAGATCCCCCACCAATCATCAATATAAAACCTAATACATTAATGATTAAACCGATAATCAAAAACTTATAATTCTTAGGGTCGAAGCCGAAATGTTTAATCTTACTCATACTAATATAATTTGTCCAGTTTCATTCGCAAATACTTGTTTAATGCAAACCATGTGGACACGAAAGTAATAAAAACACCCGTGGCAATCAATCCGCCAATTAAGATTAATAAATTAATTAGTGAAAAGGTGAGTTCTATGGTCTCTAAGGTATTATTCAATGCATAAAAAACAGTAACGAGTAAAGCCAAGGCAATCATCGCTGAAATTAATCCATTGCGGATCGCTTGAAGCAGAAAAGGTTTACGCACGAAAGCCGCTGTTGCTCCAACCAATTGCATGGTTTTAATCGTAAATCTTCGAGAATAAAGCGCCATACGAATCGTGTTGTTAATCATCGCTACAGCAATCACAATTAACAAGAGCGCGATAGAAATAAATAGAATCACAAACTGCTTAAACCCAAGATTAACTCGCTCCACTGAAGAAGCATCATAACTTACCTCATCGATTACATCTTTGTATGAATTAAGCAATTTGTTTTTAATGGCTATAAGTCCTGTTTTTGTAGCATGTTTTTCATTTGGAGAAAAACACAGCGAAGGAGGCAAGGGATTTTCTTCTTCGAATAACACCTTGATATCTTCAGAACCTTCTCCGGTAAATTCCTCAACCGCGCGTTCTGCTGAAACAAACCATACACGCTTTAATTCTGGCCATGATTGAATTTGGGCCTCGATTTGCTTAATGTCCGCATCCTTAACATCTGCATTAAAGAAAATATCACACTGAATACTTTCTTTTGCTTGTTTTTGAATCGATTGAAGCGCCATGGAACCACTTAATACAACTCCTGTTAAGAAAAGAACCAATGAAATACCAATAATGGTTGAAAGGTAACTGCTTCGTATACCTCGTTTTGTATATTTTTCGATAGAATCCGCCATGCTGCGAAATTACTCGCTACTTCCGATGGAAAATTACCTTATGGAAGGAATATTCAACGAATGAATGTTTATAGCGATTCAAGAACGGGTTCTACCCAATCGCCATGTTCTTTGATTAAATCAATTAAGGCATCAACCGCTTCTGCCGTGTTTACGTTTTTACGTACCACTTCTTTTTCTTTATACAGGGTGATTTTTCCTGGACCCGATCCTACATATCCATAGTCAGCATCGGCCATTTCTCCAGGACCATTCACTATACAGCCCATAATTCCAATCTTTAATCCTTTCAAATGGCTAGTACGTGAGCGAATGTTTGCTGTGGTTTCTTGCAAATCAAACAAGGTTCTTCCACAACTCGGACAAGAAATATACTCGGTTTTAGATGTTCTTAACCGTGTAGCTTGTAATACACCAAAAGATGTTGAATTAATCACCGTTTTTGGTTGATTCGGAGCATCGATCCAAATTCCATCTCCAAGGCCATCCACAAATAAGGAACCCGCTTTTACCCCTGCTTCTAATTGAAAGGTTTCTTCGTTGTCGGTATCCATCGATAACTTAAAAATCACGGGATTCTTTTTGTTGGCTTGCTTCAACTGCATAAAGGCCCAACGCATCCATTGCACGCTGTTGTCATAAACAGAAGTTAAGACCAATACATCGTGAGGGTGTAAATTTCCAATATGTTCCACCAATTGCTCCGGAGCTGTTTCACAAAAACACACCTGTTCCGCGGCAATTTCCCCGCGTTCTTTTAAAGAAATAACTGGGAAATATCCGTTTGGATGTTGCACTTCATTTGACCACCCCTTGCCATCTACTAACACACGCAGGGTGCCGGGTAATTCAAAATCAATGGATTGCTTTCCTAAATATAAAAAGTCTGCCGCCGCATCCTGAATGTTCCATTTGTCTAAGGCTGGAGCGTACACATACCCTGCAGCATATAAATTAGCAGGAGAAATGGATTCGTTTCGAGAGAAATCAGCAATAACAACCGGTACTTGTCCACCTCCCACCGTTGCACAAGCGCCCGAAGATCTTCGTTCAAACGACACGGGATTATACGGAAGTTCCTCAGAAACCGAAGGAAGGGCTAAAACCGATTCCTGACGTGTTAGGTTAATTAGTTTTCTTGCTACTGGAATTTCGAACTCTGGCGCTTCGGTTAATGAAACACGAATCGTATCTCCCAAACCATCAACCAGTAAGGCACCAATACCCACCGCCGATTTGATCCGACCATCCTCTCCATCTCCAGCCTCGGTTACGCCAAGATGTAAGGGGTAAACGCGACCGCGCTTAATCATTTCACTGGCTAATAAACGATACGCTTGCACCATAACCAAGGTGTTACTCGCCTTCATGGAAATCACCAAATTAAAGTAGCCGTTTTTCTCACACACCTCAATAAACTCATACGCAGAAGCGACCATTCCCTCTGGTGTATCGCCATAACGACTCAAAATACGATCCGATAAGGACCCGTGATTTGTCCCGATGCGCATGGCGCGATTCAAGGATTTACACAACAACACCAAGGGCGTAAACTTCTCTTCAATGCGATTTAACTCCGCTTGATAGGTTTCATCTGTATATTCAATGGTCTCAAACTTCTTCTTGTCGGCATAATTTCCAGGATTAACCCGTACTTTTTCTACATATTTAGCTGCAATTTCTGCGGCGTTCGGTGTAAAATGAATGTCCGCAACCAAGGGTTGATTGAATCCCCGTTCAACTAGGGTTTGCTTAATCGCATGGAGGTTTTCAGCTTCCGATTTGCTCGGCGCTGTTAATCGAACCAATTCACAACCCGCTTCCAACATGCGAACAGATTCTTCCACCGAAGCGTCTGTATCCATCGTATCCGCCGTAGTCATGGATTGAACGCGAATCGGATGTTCACCGCCTAAATGCAAATCCCCAATCTGCACTTCATTAGCACGTAATCGAATTTGCTGATATGGATTATTGCAATATTTCATAGCCGTATAACAACAAGTAGTTTAGGATTGTTTCGCGTGAAGTAAGTTCTGAAGGGAATTCATCAAGTCAGTAAAATCCGCTTCGGCGCGGTGGTCGTTACGAAAGTGAAAATTTGCCTTCGTAACATGGGGCGCAATGTAGGCCTCATAACACGGCATCACGTGGTTGTCCCACTGATAAATAATGTCACTTCGCTTGTATCCGCGGTTGTCTTGATCGCGGTAGATTCTTCGGTCTAACTGAATGGCGTGTTCCACATCCACAAATACCGAATAATCAAGCAAGCCAAAAACTTCTTGATAATGGTATAAAAATAAGCCCTCCACCAAAACCACCTCACTGGGATGGATGGTAAGTAAGACATTTTTAACTGGTGTAGTATTAAAAAAATACTCCTTTACCTCGATCGGTTCCCCAGCAACCAAGGCTTTAAGGTCTGCCGTTAATTGTGCTTCATTCAAGGCCGTGGGTAAATCAAAATTTACGATCCCGTTCGCATCGAGTTGTTGCTGTTCAATGGGGTGATAATAATTATCCATCGTAAATAAGGCGGGATTCAAGTGTGAAAACTCTTCCGCAACACGACGCAACAAGGTGGTTTTACCTGAGCCACTCCCCCCACAAATCCCAATAACTACAGGTTGTTTTTTCTTGTTCATCAAACAAAGATAGCCATTCAATTATTCTCATTTTAATTGCTTTGCCATTAATTTTTAACTAATCTTGCATTATATTAACATTCGCATGAAAATACGTTTCTCCATAGGTATTATGCTCTTGACACTCAGCACTTGGGCTCAACTCAAAATCAACGATAAAGCACCCATGCAAAACGTTGAAATGAAGTCAGTAAATGGAACCTTATACAGTTTAAGCAGCCTCAAAAAAGATAAAGGCCTTGTTGTTGTTTTTTCATGCAATTCTTGTCCCTTTGTTGTAGGAGCGGATGATTTTCCGGGGTGGGAAAAACAATACGACTCGCTCTACAATGAAGCCTTAGCCAATAACATCGGGTTCGTTTTAGTGAATTCCAATGAAGGAAAACGCGCACAAGCGGATTCCTATGAAGAAATGATTAAACACGCAAAAGAGCAAAACTATACCATGCCGTATGTGGTGGATGAAAAAGCCGCCTTGGCGGATGCCTTTGGCGCAAAAACGACGCCGCACGTATACTTTTTCGACCAAACCTTTAAACTAATTTATACCGGATCCATTGACAATTCCTGGGATAAAGGAAGAAAAAGCGATGAACCATATTTGTTTAATGCCATCAAAGCACAAGGAAAAGGCAAAAAAATTAAACCCAACACCACAGAACCCAAAGGCTGTGGAATTAAGCGTCGTGTAACCAATACACCTAAAAACTAAGTGATTATGAAAAGACTCTTCTTATCCCTAAGCATTCTGCTTTCTTTCCAATTAATCTATGCGCAGCAAGGAAATGGCGGAAACAGCCATTACTTTCCCAAAGAAGGTTGGAAAACTATCCCTCAGATGAGCTACCCTACACCCGATGTTGACGCGCTAAGACAAGAGGATTTAATCTTAGACGAACAAGGTGGACAACCCTGGCGCTTTGGGTTTAATAACCCAACACAAATTAATTCAAACACACACGGTATTTGGATTGACGCAAAAAACGGCGACCAACTTTGGATGGTGCGTATTAAATGTCCGGAGGCCTTAACGATTAATTTGGCGTTTAACCAAACAGAAATTCCAGCCGGAAATGAATTGTACGTATACAACCCAGATAAAACATTTATTCTCGGAAAATTCACCCAAGAGCACCTCTATGAAGGACAGCTGGGTACTGAATTAGTTCCTGGAGAAGAAGTCATCGTAGAATACTATGTACCCGCAAACCATCCGAAGGGAACGATTCAAATAAATAACGTAACCCACGGATACCGCACAGCACGCGAATTCCAAGAAAAAGCCTTCGGGAGTTCCGGGAATTGTAATTTGAATGTCAATTGTCCGCAAGGTGGCCCTTGGCAGCAAGAACGTAATGGAGTAGTAATGCTCGTATCTGGAAACAGTGGATTTTGTTCAGGTTCCTTAATCAATAACACCTTAAACAACGGGAAACCCTATGTCCTTACGGCAAACCATTGCTTCAGTAATCCGGCGACGTGGGTGTTTCGTTTTAATTGGCAAAGTGCTGGGTGCAATAATCCCGCAGCTGAACCAACGTTTCAATCCTTAAGCGGTGCCGTGTTGCGTTCACGCGCCAGTGCCTCTGATTTTTGCCTGGTAGAAATTACCGGCGGCTTGCAGGGCGGAACCGTTCCAGCGGCCTTTACACCCTATTTCAATGGCTGGGATAATTCTGGAAATACCCCAACTTCAGCCGTAGGAATTCATCACCCGTCTGGAGACATTAAAAAAATATCCTTCGAAAACGACCCCTTAATTTCTACCACCTTTGGCGGAAGCCCGGCTAATTCACATTGGGGAGTTACCGGTTGGGATGAAGGAGTAACCGAAGGCGGTTCATCTGGGTCGCCCCTATTTGATCAAAATCATAGAATTATTGGTCAGTTGCACGGAGGAGCCTCCGCGTGCGGTGCCCCGGTGCTATCGGATGAATACGGAAAAATAAGCTATTCGTGGACCCCTGCAAACAGCGACAGCACCAACCAATTGAAATACTGGTTGGATCCAAACCAATCCAATGCGACCTTTGTGAATGGTTATGACCCTTCGGGTGGCGTGCCGATTCAAGTGGATCCGATTGCATCTGCTGTGGGTGGAGTTTCGGGTACCTTTTGTAGTGCTGAAGTTACACCAACCGTAACCCTTGCAAATGGAGGAGCGATTACCCTTACGGCTGTGACTATTACATACGGGTTTGACGGAAACAATAACCTGACCTACAATTGGACGGGGTCCCTTGCTCAGTGGCAATCCACTACGGTAACCTTGCCGACCGTAAGTTTAAGCAACGGAGTACACACCTTTAATGCAGTAATAAGCAATCCGAATACGGGCGTGGACGAAAATAACTTGAATAATGCGCAAAACAGTACCCTGAATGTAGTGTTGAATGGGCAAGCGGTGGTATTAGACTTAACCCTCGATTGCTACGGGTCAGAAACCTCATGGGAATTACAAAACGCTACTGGAACGGTAATTTATTCGGGCAGTGGCTACCTGGATGACGCCGCGGGCTTAGTAACGGAAAATTGGTGTTTAGATTTTGGGTGCTACGCCTATGTGATTGAGGATTCTTATGGCGATGGAATTTATGGCTTGCCTTGGTGTAATAGCAGCGGCAGCGTGGTGATTTCTTCCTTAGGAGATTCACTCACCGGAATTTCCGAGGCCAATTCAGATTTTGGAAATTCCGAAACCTTGAATTTTTGTGTAACGGGTGGCGGCCTTGACGGACTAAATCAAGAATCCATTAAGGTATATCCAAACCCAAGTGCGGATGTGGTGAATTGGGTTTCTTCTGCTGTGGTAAATTCCTATTCAATCGTTGATTTGCAAGGAAAAAAAGTAGTGGAACACCAGAACGTACATGCTGCACAATTCCAAGTTTCGATCGCTACCTTAAGCCCGGGTGTATATGTGTTGCAGGGAGTATTTGAAGATGGGAAAACAGGTCAAGTACAAGTAATCAAACACTAAGCGCTTGGCTGGGATTTATATTCATATCCCGTTCTGTAGGAAAAAATGCACCTATTGTGATTTTCATTTCTCCACCACCTTTGCGTCGTATAGAACGGCGCTATTAAGCCATCTGCGCCAAGAATTCCAAGCAAGAATTCACGAATTAACGGCTCCGATAAAAAGCATATATTTCGGTGGGGGAACTCCCAGCTTGCTGAGCCCGGAAGAATTGGGATCCTTGCTCGAAGGGCCAAAAGAATACATGGGAAACCAACCCGTGGAAATCACCTTAGAGGTGAATCCGGAAGACCTTAGCGAAACCACCCTATCGGCATGGCAGGGGCTCGGAATCAACCGACTAAGCATTGGGGTACAAACGATGAATGATGAACTCCTGGCCTGGATGAACCGCAACCACCGCGCAGCAGACACTAGAAAGGGACTCGATCTACTGCAACAGTATGCCTTTTCAGTTTCGATTGATTTAATCTTTGGCGTGCCCCAACAAACGGAGGCGGATGTAAAAGAACTATTAGCGCTGATTGATGCCTACCCGATCGCGCATGTTTCGGCCTATGCGCTTACGCAAGAACCACAAACCTTATTGCATCACCGCGTGAAAACAGGCAAGGAACCTCAACTCAACGACGAACAACAGGTAGCACATTACCACCTCGTAGAGCAGGCATTAAGCACCCGGGGATTTGAACATTACGAGGTTTCTAATTATGCAAAACCCGGAAAACGCGCGGTTCATAACGGCAATTATTGGAAAGGAAAAGCCTACCTAGGACTTGGTCCTGGAGCCCATTCCTTTGATGGAAAAAGTAGACGCCGGTGGAATGTGTCAAACAATGCCCAATACCTGAAACAACAGGATTGGTATGAAGAGGAAACGCTGAGTGCAGACAACCAATGGAACGAACTTTGGCTTACCGGACTCCGCACACAACACGGCGTGCCAATGGAGCGCATTGACGCCTTGGGTGGGTTACGCACCGAAGAACGGCGAATGCTCGATACCTTAATCAAGCAGGAGAAAATACACCTACAATACAACAGCTATTGCCTAGCGCCAAACCACTGGTTGGCCGCCGATGGGATTAGTATGCAGTTGTTTCGAGCGGGATGATCATTTAGTAAATTCAAATTTGTAAATTCGTATTGGCGCAACAAACCTGCTACAATACACCCGATTTGGGTGTATAAGCGAAGTTTTATAGCGTGTATAAATAAGTTATAGTTTATGAGAATATTAAATAACATAAAAAGCCTTTTAAAAATTCAGAAAATGAATGATGTTAGTATTATTCGTAATAAAAAAATACTTGAAAAAGCAATAAAGCATTCACTCGAAAAAGCAATAGAAGAAATACATGTAGCTAACCCAGATTTTTCAGAGGAAGCACTTCGCTATATTGTTATGAGTGAACTGAGTAATCATTCTATTTTCGGGACATTCCCAAATACCAATTCAAAAACGAAACTAGTTTTTGAAAAAAAATATAATAGATTAAAAAGAAAAAAAAATAGCACATACCGTCCCGACATTTCCTCTATCAATGAAAACG
>JBEGMB010000279.1:0-18938 GCA_041183245.1 Bacteroidota bacterium | reverse complement strand
AAAACATTAAATCAAAAAGGCGCTTAGGCCCATTTTTTATTACTCAAAAATCTCATTGAATTCATTATTGTACTTTTCAAGAATTACTTTGCGTTTCAACTTCAGTGTTGGTGTCAATTCATTCCCTTCAATTGAAAACAAATTTGGCAACAGTTTAATTTTCTTGAGTTGCTCCCAATTTCCAAGGTGAGCATTTACTTTTTCTATCTCCTCAAACATCCGTTTATTTAGGGTTGGGTCAGCGATAATTTCCTCATTGCTTAAATTATCAAAAGATAGGTCATGTCGTTTCGCCCAAGACCGAACAAATGCGTAATCTGGTACGATGAACGCTGCTGGAAACTTTTGGTTCTCTCCAATAACCATTGCTTGCTCAATAAAGCGAGATTCTTTGAGGGAATTTTCAATGGCTTGAGGTACAATGTATTTCCCTCCTGATGTTTTAAAGATTTCCTTTTTACGATCGGTTATTTTAAGATATTTACCTTCGATGAACTCCCCTATATCCCCGGTTTTCAACCACCCCTCTTCATTAAACACTTCTTTAGTAGCCTCTTCGTTGTTATAATATCCCATCATAACATTGGGACCTTTTACCAAAATTTCGCCGTCTGCTGCAATCATGACTTGTACATCATCGATTAACGCGCCAACGCTTCCAAAACGAATTCCGCGCTGAAATGAATTCACTGAAATTACAGGAGATGTTTCGGTCATTCCATACCCTTCTAAAATTGGGATACCCGCGGCTAAAAATATCCGAGACAACCTGGGTTGTAAGGCCGCACTCCCAGATGCAATTGCACGTACATTACCGCCTAAGGCTTCCTGCCATTTTGAAAAAATCAACTTTTTGGCGATTCCAAGTTTAAAATAATACCATGATCCTTTACCTGTTTGCTCATATTCTTCAGCCAGACCAACCGCCCAAAAGAAAAGCTTTTTCTTTACACCTGTTAAGTCCTCCCCTTTTGCGATAATTTTATCGTAAACCTTCTCGATTAATCTAGGAACGGCACTAAAGACATCTGGTTTTACTTCCCGAATGTTATCGCCAATGGTCTCCATGGACTCCGCGAAATAAATTGAAGCACCTATGTACATATACAAATAATGAAGCATTCGTTCATAAATGTGGCAAACCGGAAGAAAGGTTAGAACCTTCGAATGTTGATCTGCTGGAATTGGCTCTTCACAGGCTAATACATTAGAAAGTACATTTCCATGAGTTAGCATAACACCTTTGGGATTACCTGTTGTACCTGAGGTATAAATAATAGTTACCATGTCCTCAGGCTTAACCGCATCCATGCGTTCTTGAACCATCAATTCAGAGACTTCATGCTGCATTTCAAACAAGACATTCCATGATTGCACATTTGGCAAGGAATCGAATGAAAACACTTCTTTCAATCCAGACAATTGAGGTTTTACCTCATTAATTTTATCCGCAATCTCCTGATTCCCTACAAACATATATTCAGCTGCACAGTCGTTAAGAATGTACGCATAATCCTTTGCTGAAATGGTCGGGTATAAGGGCACTAGTATGGCGCCCACCTGCTGCACTGCAATATCGAGAACATTCCATTCATATCGATTGCTAGAAGCCACTGCAATGCGATCACCTGCCGCTACCCCCATGTGATACAATGCCTTAGATAGGCGCATGGATTGCTGCAAAAACTCCTGAGTAGAAAGGGACTGCCATTGGCTATCCACTTTCGTGTTAAACATATTGGCTTGTGGAAAATTCTTTAATTGATGGTAAGGAACATCAAACAATCGATTTAACATAGCATTCGTATTTAGTAATCGGTTAATTATTTTATTTTAATCAATGGTTTAACCCATTCAATTTATCTAAGAGCTCATCCGATTTCTGATCAAAATCAGACACGATCGACTTAAAGTCCGCCTTTGTTTTCCCGGTATTGATTCGGGACAATAATTCATTATAGGTGGAAATTACTTCCTCAATCAATCCTTCTGCAGCGTCAGCCTTATCGTCATTTACTTCTTGGATATATATGCACTCATCTATTACATCAATGATCATTGCATTGATTTGTTTCTTTAACATTCGTTTATTTGCCATCTTGTGTTTTTTCCAAATATATTCATTTTAATCTTACCATAGCGCCCAAAGTAAATCGCTACTTTTGCACTGTGATTCCAATTATTATCTTAAAGAAGGGGAAAGAAGCATCCCTATACAGAAAACATCCTTGGGTTTTTTCCGGAGCAATTGCCACTGACTGCACGTCACTCGAAGATGGTCAGTTAGTTAAAGTTAATAGTTGGAACGGTAAATTCCTAGCGCTTGGGCACTTTCAACATGGATCCATAGCAGTTCGAGTCATTTCATTTTGTGAGGTGGATCTCAATCAAGAATTTTGGAATACACGCATTGCAGACATGGTTGAGTTGCGAAGGAAATTAGGATTATTATCTGAAACTAACTCCATTTTCCGAATCTGTCATGGTGAAGGAGATGAACTTCCAGGATTGGTTATTGATTATTATACTGGTGTTGCAGTAATCCAGTGCCACTCTATCGGAATGATTCAGCACCTTGATGAAATCACCGAGGCATTAAGGTTTAGCTTAGGGGAAAACTTGCTTGCCGTTTACCATAAATCAGCGGAAACATTACCGAAACGACACGCCATAACGGACGGTTATCTATACGGCGAGGTACCTACACCGCATTACGCAAAAGAAGATGGAATTACCTACGCTATAGATTGGATTAACGGACAAAAAACTGGATTCTTCGTTGATCAGCGGGATAACCGAACCATGGTAGGAAAATTGTCACAAGGCAAGAAAGTACTAAATGCATTCTGTTATTCTGGTGGCTTTAGTTTACAAGCATTAAAAAACAATGCGAGCATTGTATATTCATTGGATAGCTCACAAAAAGCCATTGCGTTAGTAGAGCAAAACGTTCAATTAAATGCCATGGAAGACCGTCACATATCTGTAGCTGCAGATGCCATGGAATTTATGAAGGAACTTCCGGAAGAATTTGATATTATAATTCTTGACCCACCGGCTTTTGCAAAACACCTTGATAAAAAACACAAAGCTGTTCAAGGATATAAGCGTTTAAATGCGCATGCTTTACGACAAATAAAACCTGGAGGGATATTAATTACCTTTTCTTGTTCACAAGTAATCGACAAATCGCTATTTAATCATACCATCATTTCTGCAGCGATAGAATCTAATCGAAAAGTAAAAATACTCTATCAATTACATCAACCTGCCGACCATCCAATTGGTGCCTTTCATCCAGAAGGGGAATATTTAAAAGGTTTAGTTGTTTATGTCGAGTAATCTCTTGCCCTTAACCTACAAGTCGATCCTCGGTGTAGCTTTACCGATGATGGTTTCTGGATTCATCCAATCCATCGTGCTCATTACGGATTCTGCATTCATAAGCAGGTATAGCATTGAAGGGTTCGATGCGGTAGGCAATGCGGGATTGGCATATATCACCTTTTACATGATGCTTCTTGGAATGTCTGATGGCGCTCAGATCCTCATGGCGCGAAGAATTGGTGAGTCAAGAGCAGACCAACTCGGTAGAATTCTCAACGCAACATGGATTATATTGGGGGTACTTGCGGTGCTTTTCTTTGTCGTGCTTACGCTCTTCATTCCCTCATGGATTAGCTCGTATTCACGAAATCAGGAGGTAGCTAGGTTACAAGGTGAATTCATTCAACATCGTTCATTTGGTTTATTCTTTTGCATGATTACTTTAGGATTTCAGGCATTTTATTTGGCCCGTGGAAAATCTTGGGTAGTATTAATTTCCGCAATAATTACGGCCAGCACCAACATACTGTTTGATTATTTACTCATCTTTGGTATTGGGATATTTCCGGAAATGGGAGTAGCTGGCGCGGCGACCGCTTCGTCAATCGCAGACGGTTTGGGAATGATGTTTTTAGTGATATTTACCATAGGCTCAAAAGAGAACAAATCATACAACTTATTTGGAAGCATTAAAGGAGTTTGGTTTGAGCTAAAAGAATTAATTAGTATTGGAACGCCCCTATTGCTTCAAGGGTTCTCTGCCCTATTTACATGGACCTTGTTTTTCACGTGGATTGAACAAATGGGAAAATATCAGCTTACCGTATCACAAAACATCCGCTCCATTTACTTTTTGGCCTTTGTTCCAATCTGGGGATTTGCCGGAACGACCAAAACGTATATTTCTCAATACATAGGAGCAGCAAAGCAACAAGAGCTACCACGAATACAACGCCGCATACAACTGCTTACACTCCTATTTATGTTGTTAAGCTTTCATGGCGCCATTTTCTATCCGGAAACCTTGGTGTCGATAATTAACCCGCACGAGCAATACCTAAAAGACAGCAGTGCTATTCTTCGACTGGTTGCTGGTTCTATCTTGTTATATGCGCTCGTATCCGTTTATTTCCAAACCATTCATGGAAGTGGAAATACCGTAGCATCAATGACCATCGAAATAATCTCTGTTGGGGTTTACACGCTGAGTGTTTATCTATTTATTAAAGTTTGGACCTTCGATATTTATCATGTTTGGACCGTTGAATATATCTATTTTGGCACCATGGGACTTTTATCCTATTTATATTTAAACTTATTTTCTTGGAACAATAAACGCATCTAAATGGGATTGAAGATTGTTTTTATGGGAACCCCCTTGTTTGCTAGTCATATGCTAGAGGGGTTAATTTCAACAGCTCACAAGGTAGTGGCTGTTGTAACGGTGGCAGACAAACCTGCAGGAAGGGGACAGCAACTCAGGGAAAGTGCTGTTAAAGAAACAGCCAAAAAAGCTGGAATCCCTATCCTTCAACCGAGTTCGTTAAAGGATGAGGTCTTTCTAGCGGATCTAAAAGCATTTGATGCCGACGTATTTGTGGTTGTTGCGTTCAGAATGTTACCAGAAGTGGTTTGGAAAATGCCGGCAAAGGGTACCATTAATCTTCACGCATCGTTACTGCCCAATTATCGGGGAGCCGCACCTATTAACTGGTCGATTATAAATGGGGAATCACAAACAGGCTTAACTACATTTTTTATCAATGAAGCCATTGACTGTGGCGCAATACTTAAGCAGCACCGCATAGACATATTACCGGGCACAACAGCAGGTGAACTGCACGACCAAATGCTTGATCCTGGGTCAGAGTTAATCCTTGAAACCCTCCATGCGATAGAAAACAACCTTGCCGAATCAATCCCTCAATCAGCCACTGATTCCGTAAAAGAAGCGCCCAAACTCACCAAGCTAAATACACGGGTTAATTTTAATGCCACAGGAATAGAAATCACCAACCTAGTCAATGGATTAAATCCATATCCAAGTGCCTATTGTTTGTTGCGCCACATCCCTACCCAACGCATAATGAATTTCAAACTATTTAAGGGCGTATTTGTAGCCGATGAGCATCCAACGGTTGGGCTTACGTCTACAAAAGATGGAATCCTTATTCCCTGTAAAGATGGATACTTCTGTGTCCAATTGTTACAAGCAGAAGGAAAACGCAGCATGAGTCACAAGGAATTCTTAGCGGGGAATGACATTACGCAATTTGAGGTGTGTGAATGATCTTTTTTGTTCTTCGCGTGTTTTAAATTGAATTAATGTTATTTTTAACCCTGAATGTCAGATTTCAAATCAAATAGAAAGGAACTTGATGAAGAGTTAGAAAAATTCATGCGTTTGCTTGAAGAACTTCTTCCCCATTATCATGAATTACTCAAAAAAGAACCGCTTTCTTCTGATGAATTGAAGCGATTGGGAGAAATTGAACATTATCTAATTGGAGTTAATGCAAAAATCCTTGAAATCAAAAAACGCTTAGAGCAAGATTTATTTGGACAGTCATTGGATGTATATTACAAAACTAAAAAGGACGCCATTGATGGTAATCCACATGCAAAACTAAAATTAGAACGCATGAGGGATTCATTTGCCGAGGCCCTTCAAGGCGGTGAAATTTTCAATTTCAATTGATTAGCTTCCCAATTATTTGATTTATAGAGAATGATTAACTTTGCATATGGTGAATAAGGCACATCCGATGCGTATTGGTGTTATTGGCAGCGGAAGTTGGGCCACAGCACTCGTTAAACTCTTTTCAAATAATCAATCTCACGTTAATTGGTGGGTTCGATCGGAGGAATCTATCGCACACATCCAAGCATACAAGCACAATCCAAGGTATCTGCAATCTGCAGAATTAGAAGTAACTAAATTACGATTAAGTACATCGTTACAAGAGGTGATTTCTTCAAGCGATTATTTAATCGTAGCTGTTCCTGCTGCTTTTATACATGGGATTTTCAAAGAAATTGACCCAGCTCTTTTTCAAAATAAAATAGTTATTTCAGCTGTCAAAGGCATCATACCGGAATTCAATGCAATTCCTGCGCGATATTTTCATAAAACGTTTGGTATACCCTATTCATGTATTGGTATTATTTGTGGACCTTGTCATGCCGAAGAAGTTGCACTGGAACGACTTTCGTATTTAACTGTAGGTTGTGATGATATAGAAGTTGCCGAAAACGTAGCGAATGCCTTGCGTTGCAGGTATATTAAAGTGACCGTTAGTGAAGATTTATTTGGTGCTGAAATTTCTGCAATTTTAAAAAATGTATATGCCTTAGCTTCTGGAATTTGCGCTGGCATTGGCTACGGAGATAATTTCCAAGCGGTGCTCGTTTCAAATGCCATTCAAGAAATTGAACGCTTTATTGATGTAGTAAATCCCGTGCATCGCGATGTGAAAAATAGTGCATACTTAGGTGATCTATTAGTAACGGCATATTCGAAGTTTTCCAGAAATAGGACCTTCGGCCTTATGATTGGCAAAGGATATTCCGTAAAGGCCGCTACCTTAGAAATTGGTATGATTGCTGAAGGATATTACGCCACGAAAAGTCTCATGGAAATGAACGAAAAGTTCAATGTAGATCTACCAATTTTAACCGCAGTTTATCAAATCATTTATGCGAATCGATCGGCTAAAAAAACGATGCAGGAATTGGCAGAAAATCTTAGTTAAGGTATGAAGGTATTTAAATTTGGGGGGGCCTCCGTTAAGGATGCGGAAGCCATTAGAAATGTTGGTTCAATTCTCTTACGTTACGAGCATGAACGCGTCCTTGTAGTGGTATCTGCCATGGGTAAAACCACCAACAAACTTGAAGTATGTCTGAGCTATTTACTCGCTCAGGATCAGCTAAATTACTACCATACGGTAGATGAATTACGCGATTTTCATGTGGATATAGCCGGTGAATTATTTCATGATAAACACAGTAAAGTATTTAGATTTATTGACGACTTATTCGAACAACTTAAAAATAAATTCGAAAAACCCCTTGCAGAACAGCGGTCGTTTGAATATGACCAAGTAGTATCACTAGGGGAAGTACTTTCATCCTTCATAATTAACGAATATGTACTTGAACTTGGACTAAAATCCGAATGGTTAGATGCCCGAAGGTTAATTCGTACCGACAATCACTACCAGGAAGCCAATGTAAACTGGGAGAAAAGTGAAGCGCTCATTACTGCACGATTGGCGTCGGAAATTCACAACACCAATACCTACATCACCCAAGGATTTATTGGTCATACCTCAGAAGGATTTACTACCACACTCGGAAGGGAAGGCTCTGATTATTCAGCGGCGATATTTGCATTTTGTACCAATGCCTCGGAAGTAACCATTTGGAAGGATGTACCCGGGATGTTAAATGCGGATCCTAAATATTTCGAAAACACCCAATTATTATCACAAATCTCCTATCGGGAAGCGATAGAATTGGCATATTTCGGCGCAAGCGTAATTCATCCAAAAACGATTAAACCGCTACAGAATAAAGGGATTCCACTTTATGTAAAAAGTTTTATTGCCCCTGAAGAACCCGGAACGACGATTCAATCGGAAGGTGGAAACGACCACTTGATTCCGTCATTTATTGTAAAGAAAAATCAAGTATTAATTACCATTAGCTCGGCTGATTTTTCATTTATTAATGAAGATGCATTAGCAAAAATCTTTGAGATCTTTTACAGCAACCGAATTAAGATAAACCTCATGCAAAATTCAGCTTTGAATTTTTCGGTCTTGGTAGATGGGGATAAAGTACATATGGAATCACTGATTACGAACCTCAGTCCAACCTTTAAATGTAAATACAACGAAGGGGTTGAATTGGTAACCATTCGACATTATAATCAATCTACGATTAATCAAATGATATCTGGTCGCGACGTATTACTCGAGCAACGTTCTCGTCAAACAGCCCGCTTCGTAATTCGGTAGGTAAATACCTTGTTTGTGGTATAAAAAATTGAAATAGATGGGGTAATTTTGTTCCATGTTACTCAATGAACTCAAGGTAGGCGAACAAGCAAATATCATCCGCATAGCGGATGACGTATTTCGCACCAAATTACTTGAGATGGGAATTATGCCCGGCACCTTAGTAACCCTAGTGTTAAAAGCCCCATTCAACGGACCAATCGCTTTTTCCTATGAAAACACGATGCTATCCATTCGTAAAGAGGATGCAAACAGTATATTCGTCGAAAAAATGATAATCCACGCATGAAAATTGCATTATTCGGCAACCCCAATACGGGTAAAAGCACCGTATTTAATCTACTCACTGGATTAAGACAAAAAATCGGGAATTTTGCCGGTGTAACTGTAGAAAAGAAAAGTGGTATTCTATCTGTAAAGGGAGAAGTGCATGAACTCATTGATGTGCCCGGAGTCTATAGCGTTTACCCATCGAACAAAGAGGAGAAAGTGGTCTACGAACTACTCATGTCCTCCCCGGTCAACGAAAAACCCGACCTAGGAATAGTAGTTGCTGATGCCTCGAATTTATCGCGAAGTTTATTTTTATTTAGTCAACTTATTGATTGTGGGTTACCCTTGGTATTGGTAATTAACATGAACGATATCGCCGAAAAAAAGGGTATCAGTATCGACGTAAACTTATTAAAACGCACCTTTAGCAATACCCCAATCATCTTAATGAATGCCCGTGTTGGCCTAGGAAAGGATCGCTTATTAAACGCACTCAGTTTACAAATCGACCAACTTAAGACCGAGCAAACACAAGTTAGTAATACGCTGAAATCGCTGAGTGATTTGTCGGGACAAGAACAAGAGGCGCGCCAAAGACATGAACAAATCGGTGAAATCATCCAGGAAACTATACGTACAATGGAAAAAAGTCAGCGTTCACATACTTTAGATCGTTGGCTAACCCACCCAATCTTTGGTTATCTAATCTTTGCAGCTATTCTTTTTGTGATTTTTCAATTTGTATTTTCATTTGCATCATATCCCATGGACGCTATTGAAACAGGGTTTGAGTGGCTAACCATAGGAATTAAAGGCCTGATGCCGGATGGCCCTTTGTCCGCATTGATTTGTGATGGAATTATTCCAGGGATTAGTGGTGTGCTGGTATTTCTACCACAAATTGGTATCTTGTTTTTCTTTATTGCCTTATTGGAAGATTCAGGCTACCTCGCCCGTGCTGTGTTCCTGATGGATCGATTGGTTCGTCCCTTTGGATTAAATGGGAGAAGTGTTGTGCCTTTGCTCTCGAGCATGGCCTGTGCCATACCGGGCGTGATGGCAACACGAGGAATTCCAAATTACAAAGAGCGAATAATTACCATTTATGTTGCGCCCTTAATGAGCTGCAGTGCCAGAATTCCTGTATTCACCTTACTCATTGGATTAGTGATTCCAAAGATGAAATTGTTAGGGTTTATAGACTTGCAAGGACTAGTATTACTTGGTTTATATGTATTAGGGATTGTCTCTGCCTTATTCATTGCATGGGTTATGCACCTGATTCTGAAACAAGAAAAACGCTCCTATTATTTAATGGAAATCCCAGAATTCAAGCGTCCGTTATGGCGCAATATTTTTATTACTGTGTTTGAAAAAATCAAGGTATTTACAACAGAAGCGGGTGGTATAATTCTAGCGATTTCAATCGTGCTTTGGGCTTTAGCCAGTTATGGTCCTTCAGAAAAACGAAGCGCTGCGATTCAATCCTTGAAAAAAACAAGCGAATATAAGACTAGAGATAAGGTTGAACGACAAGGCTTAGTAAATGCGGTACTTTTAGAGAACTCTTACATCGGTATTGTAGGTAAAGGAATTGAACCGATCATTAAACCCATTGGATACGATTGGAAAATTGGTATCGCACTGATTACGTCATTTGCTGCTCGAGAAGTTTTTGTAGGTTCCTTATCCACTATTTACGCCAACGGAGGAACAGGGAGTGAATTACGGCTTTCAGCACGTTTAAAGAAGCAAAAAAATCCGGATGGAACCCTTGTCTTTTCGTTACGAACTGGAATTTCACTTATGGTATTTTATGTTTATGCGATGCAATGCCTATCGACCTTGGCCATTGTAAAACGCGAAACAAATTCCTGGAAATGGCCAGTGCTTCAACTCGTTTCTTTTGGTTTTTTAGCTTACCTTGGCGCTTGGATTTGTTTCTCTTTATTTTAAAAGTATTAATATTGATAACTGATGCAAAACTTACTCGTTGGATTAATCCTATTTAGTGCACTTGGATTTTTGGTAAATAAGTACTTTTTTACTTCCAAAAAATGTAGTTCTTGCTCCATAAATTCAAAACCAATACCTACGGATGATAAACGAATGTGAACTGTATAAATATAACAGTTGTTTTTACCTTATTAAAAACAATGACGTCAACTATTTTGCCTCTGATTTTTTAGAAGAAGAATTAGATGATGATCATGTATGCTGGCTTAATATCCATGATTTATCGGACCAAGAAGCGATTAGACAACTGTGTACAAAATTACATATTGATAAATTAAGCATTGAAAATATATATATTCAGCAACGTCGCCCTAAAGTCGAGGAGTATCCCAATTACATTTATTTCAGTGTGACTTTAACCGATTTAAATGATCGGAGCCGCGACATGTTTGGTGAAAATCAAATTACATTTTTTCTCGGTGATGCCTATTTAATCACCATGCAAAATGGATTAAAAGGTTACTTCGATAGCGTAAGGGACCGAATTGAATATTCAAAAGGAAAAATCAGAAGGCAGAAATCGGATTTCTTACTGTATCGTTGCATGGAAGCCATCTTGGATAACTATTATCGAATTATTGATGACGTTTCTGAAAATTCTTCAAAAATTGAAAATCGCTTGCACCTTCATGAAGACAAAGCCATTTTACATGATATTGAAACGCAGAAACGAAAGTTAATCCAATTGAGAACCATTTCTCGACCAATACGAGACATAACTGAACAACTTTACAGCAGCGAAACAGAGTTAATTCATGAAGAAAATACACGGTACTTTAAAACACTAAACAGTAATTGTAACAATTTAATCACCGAAATCGATAGTCAAATTCAAATCTTGGATGGTTTAGCCAATTTTTATTATGCTGCCCAAGGACAACGCATGAATGAAATCATGAAAGTATTAACGATTGTGAGTGCTATTTTTATTCCCCTTACATTCATAGCAGGTGTTTATGGAATGAATTTCGAGAACATGCCTGAGTTAAAAAAGAAAAACGCCTATTTTGTTGTAGTTGGGATAATGTTCTTACTTGGGGTTATTTTATTTATTTACTTCATTAAAAAAGGGTGGTTAAAAAAGAGTGACTACCACATCGATAAGTAATGAATACCGAAGAGAATTCCTATGTTCTCCAACGTTTCAGGGAGATTCTAACGCCTAACAAAATAGCGCTTTTTAACAAAATCGCTGAGCAACGCACCCGACACATCAGTATTGTTTTAGAAGACATCTTCCAAGAACATAATGCTTCTGCTGTAATTCGAAGCTGTGATTGTTTTGGTATTCAAGATTTATACGCGATTGAAGACAAGAATAAATATGTACTGCAGCGAAATATTGCCAAGGGCTCGGGAAGATGGATCGACCTGCATCGATTTACAAATAAAGAAACAGCGTCCTTGGATTGTTTGAATCATCTAAGAGAAAAAGGCTATAAACTCGTTGCAACTTCCCCACACGCACATGCGTATACACCAGAATCCCTTCCGATAGATGAGCCCATAGCCCTGATTTTCGGTACGGAGCGACGAGGATTAACTGAATCCATATTAGCTAATGCTGATTATCATCTTGCAATACCAATGTATGGATTTACAGAGAGTTTCAACTTATCCGTATCGGTTGCAATCATTTTACAGACATTACGAAACCGCCTTGAAAACGCTGAATTTCCTTGGAAACTTAGTATTGAAGAACAACACGCCCTGCAAATAATTTGGAGTACACGCATTCTAAATGGCGGGGAGGCTCTTGAAAAGCAATTTAGAACCGCTCATTTAGAAAAAGAATTTTAACTTTGTATCGATAACTGAACTACAATTTATAGAACATGGGAAAAGGAGATAAAAAAACGGCAAAAGGAAAGCGAGTAATTGGTTCATACGGTAACGTTCGCAAAAGAAAATCAAGCACACCGGCTGCTGTTGTTACTAAAGAAAAAGCAGAGAAGCCAGCAGCAGAAAAGAAACCTGCAGCAAAAAAAGCAAGTGCAACGAAGAAAACAACCACAAAGAAAGCTGCAAGCGAAACTAAATAAGCTGTCTAACGACGGCTTTTTTTTATTTATAAAATTCCATTCATCATGAAACATAATTTTGGCGCAGGTCCCTGCATATTACCACAAGATGTATTTAAAGAGGCCGCCGAAGCGGTGCTTGATTTTAATGGCTTATCTATTTTGGAAGTATCCCATAGGCACAAAGATTTTGTGGCTGTGATGGATGAAGCCATGGCGCTTACCAAAAAAGCGTTGAATATTCCTGATGGGTACTCCGTTGCCTTTCTACAAGGAGGAGCAACCTTAGGTTTTACAATTGCTGCGCTAAACATGATGCGCGACACCAAACGAGCGGGATATATGAATACGGGCACCTGGGCTTCGGGTGCAATTAAAGAAGCCAAAAAGGTGGGCGTATCGGTAGATGTTTTTGCAAGTTCTGAAGACCGTAACTTCACCTATATACCAAAAGATTATGTTATTCCGACCGATGTAGACTACATTCACTTTACGTCGAATAACACCATTTATGGAACCCAGTTTCATAAGTTTCCAAAAACAGCACTTCCGCTCGTTTGTGATATGTCTTCGGATATATTCTCCAAAGAAATCAATGTGGCTGATTTTGATTTGATTTATGCAGGCGCACAGAAGAACCTTGGTCCAGCCGGTGCGACCTTGTATATCGTAAAAGATGAAATTCTAGGTAAGACTACCTCTCCATTCATGCCTACTTATTTAGATTTAAAACAACAAATCGATAAGGAATCTATGCTGAATACACCACCGGTGTTTTCAGTGTATGTTGCCATGCTCAACCTCCGTAACCTTATTGCGAATGGAGGAGTTAAGGACATGGAGGCTCGAAATAATGCTAAATCAGCCTTATTATATGCTGAAATTGACAGGAATTCACAATTCAGAGGAGCGGTTGAACGTGAAGACCGATCGCACATGAACATTACCTTCTTACTCGAAGATGAGGCTCGTGCGTCTATTTTTGATGCGATGTGGAAAGAAGCCGGAATCGTTGGCCTGCCTGGACATCGCTCTGTCGGTGGATATCGCGCTTCGATGTATAACGCCTTACCTATTGAAAGCGTGCAGGTTTTGGTAGATGTTATGAAAGAATTTGAACGAAAAGCATAAGTCATGAAAATACTTGCAAACGATGGGATTTCCGCTGCTGGCCAACAGGCACTAGAAAATGCAGGATATACAGTCATTACCACGAAAGTAGCACAAGATGATATTCCAAACTACCTCAACAGTGAAGGAGTAGAAATCCTGTTGGTGCGTAGTGCAACCACAGCGAGAGCTGCGTTAATTGACGCTTGCCCGAACTTAAAATTAATCGGAAGAGGTGGTGTTGGAATGGACAACATCGATGTAAGTTATGCCCGAGAAAAAGGAATCACAGTGATTAACACCCCTGCATCTTCCTCTCAATCAGTGGCAGAATTAGTAATGGGTCATTTATTTGCAATTTCTCGTTTTCTACACGATAGCTTCAAACACATGGAAAACGGTGATTTTTCTACCTTAAAAAAGAACTACGGAAAAGGGGTAGAATTACGTGGTAAAACCATTGGGATTCTTGGCTTTGGTCGAATTGGGCAAAGTTTAGCGTCGTATGCCCTTGGAGCAGGAATGAATGTAGTTCCAATTACGCACACTGAAAAGGAATTTGAAATCCCGGTAATAATCGGAAATGGCACCCAGGTAATGGTTAAACTACAAAGTGCAACGATGTGCAATGAAACCCTTGGATTACTTGACTATTTATCGATTCACGTTCCGAAACAAGCCAATGGATCCGCGGTCATTGGATCTACAGAATTCAGCGCTATGAAACGCGGGATTCGATTGGTTAACGCAGCTCGAGGCGGAGTAATTGATGAGCAAGCCTTATTGGATGCTTTAGCGAATGGCACCGTAGCGGCAGCGGCTTTAGACGTGTTTAACAACGAACCTAATCCAGACCAACGATTAATAAGCCATCCAAATATAGCTTGTACGCCGCACATTGGTGCAGCAACCAACGAAGCGCAAGATCGAATCGGTGAAGAATTAGCCGAACTGATTATTGGTCAATTCGGCCGTTTCTAACAAATTATTAGGCTTGAATTTCGATTCCGATGATTTCATCGCCTTGACGAATATCATCTAATACATCCAAGCCTTCAGTTACTTTACCAAAGCACGTATGATTTCTATCTAAATGTGCTGTGTTATTTCTTGAGTGGCATACAAAAAACTGCGATCCACCGGTGTTTCTTCCCGCATGTGCCATAGATAAAACACCACGGTCATGAAATTGAAGTTCCCCATCCAATTCACAATCGATTTGGTAACCTGGTCCACCGGTTCCTGGCATTCCTGTTGCACCCGGACGAGAATTTGGACAACCTCCTTGAATTACAAAATCAGGAATCACTCGATGCCATGTTAGGTTATTATAATATCCTTCTTCGGCTAACTTTTTAAAATTAGCTACCGTATTTGGTGCGTCGGTATCATAAAGATCCGCCACCATGTTTCCTTTTGATGTTTTAATAATCGCTTTCATTGAATAAATTTTTGACAAAAATACATCGGAATGCTGTTGAAAACTCCGTTAATAAGATAAAACATAGAAAAAAAATAATCGGGAAAGCTTAGCTATTTTTGTAGGTAACCACAAATACTCAGTTAAACGATGTTTTCCAGTATTTTAAAGAAAAAGTTAAGCGAAGATCAAGTTTCGAATATTTTCATCAACGGAATATTTGATGTGATTGATCGCGGATTTGAGTTGGTTGCAGGTGCAATTAACGAAGATCCATGCTTCATTAGTTCTCCTTCCATCGATACAAAGAACGTAAATGAATTCGCCCTGATTGTAATTACAGGGAACATCATTGAAATGGAACGCTTATTCGATGGTCAATCCGGAACGAGAGTAATCAATTTAGTATACGACAAACTTGCGAGCGTTTACAAAATGGAAGAACTTGAAATGCGTCAATTAATCCAAGACTATAAGTCGTACATGAAGCGCGTTAACATTCCATCAAAAACCACACTTTATGCGATGTCTAAGGCGGTATTTCATAAATATGGGCTAAATGAATATCAGGACGATTACTTTAAGCGCATGAATACGCCAAATCCAGTATTCCTAAAACGCATCGACGAGTTAATTGCACCGTTCCTATGGAACTGGGAGGCGTTCTTCAAAAAGTATCGAATCTAAGGCCGTACTATTCGCCTGGGGTTTCTTGCATCAATCGGTTCAACCATCGCGCCACAAGGATGATTACAACCCCTGTAATTAAGGCATAGATACTCAGTTGTAAATACCCATTAGTATATCCATCTAAGCGAACGCTCAATGGAGCTTTTTCATCCGGACTAGACATACCCGCACCAAGAATTCCAGCAACATATTGTCCGTAAGCGGAGGCCAAAAACCACATCCCCATCATAATTCCCCATAAGTGCTTAGGTGATAATTTTGTCATGAGAGAGAGTCCAATGGGCGATAAGAAAAGTTCACCAATAGAAATTACTAAATAGGCTAGTGTGAAAAGCCCTAAGGAAGCCAAGCCGTCACTATCAAGCCAAAAGCGCATCGCATAAAACAGATAAAACGAAAGGCTAAGGAAAAGAAAGGCAAGACCAAATTTCGCGAAGTAATTGGGTTCTAACTTTCGTTTGTTCAACCACACCCACAATAAGCCGATTAGTGCACTAAAACAAATTACAAAAAACGAATTGGCTGAATTATTCACTACGTTAGAATCTATTTCAATACCCAGCATTTTACTGGAAACTAAATCGCGTGCAAACAAACTCAAAGAACCGCCACTTTGCTCAAAAAACGACCAAAATATAATGGATAATAAAATGAAGATAATCGCAGCCACCATTTTCTTGATTTGCGCTTTATCTAATTTCGTCATCTCATAAATGATATAAACCAAGGTAACTGGTCCAATGATATACATGAATAAGTCGGTATACTCTGTTTTTCGAATCATGATATAAATCAGTGGCAAAACTGCTAGCGTTCCGGCATAAACAAACCATCGATTTCTGCGATCCTTAGCGGGTGAATCTGTAGTTGGAGAAGTACCAATCGGTCCTAAGAGCTTTCTCGTTAGAATAAAATTCAATAAGCCTAAAGCCATAAAAACACCAGACAATAAAAAGGCAATATTCCAACTGTAGGTTTTCCCTACATAGACACAAAGTCCTCCTCCCAATAATGCACCAATATTGATACCGGCATAAAACAGGCTAAAACCGGCATCTCTTCGAGGATCTCCTTCACGATACAACTCCCCTACCATCGTTGAAATGTTCGGTTTGAAGAATCCAGTTCCTACAATGATGAGACAAATGCCGTAAAAGAAGAAGTGCTTCGCATCTAATCCCATAACAATACTACCCAACACCATCAAAACACCACCCCATAAGAGCGAACGTTGAAACCCTAATATTTTATCAGCAAACAATCCTCCAACAAAGGTAAATGCATAGACAAAGGCTTGAATCGCTCCATATTTCAGGTTAGCGGCATCATCTTGAATTAATAAAATATCGGTCATGAAAATGACTAACATTCCTCGGTTGCCATAAAAGCAGAAGCGCTCCCACATTTCGGTAAAAAACAAATACCAAATCTGTTTTGGGAATTTCCCTTTGAAGTCTTGAATTTCGGATAAACTAAGCATGCTAATTAGATTAATGAAAAAAGGCTCCGAAGAGCCTTTAATGGGTTATAAAACGTTGTTTTCTTTCATTACACGGTTTAGCCAACGTAACATCAAGAACAGCAACAACGCTGCGCCTAACACCAGGGCAAAATTCAAATAAAAGAAATTCTGTTTGCTGTTTGCATCAAATCCTTCCCAAAGACTGGAAAGCATTCCAGACATCTTGTTTCCAACGGAAATAGCAAGGAAATACCCGCCCATCATTAGTGCTGTGATACGCGGAGGGCTTAGTTTAGATACTAAGGACAAGCCCATTGGAGATAAACAAAGTTCACCGATGGTGATGACACCATAAGAAGCCAGCAACCACATTGAACCTGCTTTAGCATCCAAGCCATTTGTGGCAAAAACAGCACCTACCATTACAAGTGCAGATAAGGCTGTAATAACCAATCCGATAGCAATTTTAGCTGGCGTACTTGGTTCTTTTTTCTTTCTTCGGAAAAAGCCCCAAATTCCAACCATCACTGGGGTTAATACAACCACCCAAAATGGATTAATGGACTGATATAGCTCTGTAGAATACAACTTTAAATTTGGCGCTTCTGCATTTGATTTATGAATTAGTTCATTCTTTTGTAAATACTCATAAACGTGCTGTGCAGAATTAAGTGCTGTAAGTTCAGCTTTCAAGTCTTCTTTTTCTCCTGTATCATTCGCCTTAGCAAGTGCTACCTCCTTATCCTCTATCTGCTTTGCCGTTTCGGCAGAAAGAACTGCGATAGATTTCTTCTCACTAAGCACACTTGGAAGTTGCTGGCTTGGAGTAGCTGCCAAATTCAGAAGTATTGCTTTATCAGTTTTTCCTAGGGTAGAATCTCCCTCAATATTTGCTGCAACGGTAGCATCCACTTTATTGGCCTGAAGCGCCGGAACATCCGATTTCGAAAGATTCGTAAAGTATTTATATGATTTGTCGATGCGCTCAATTTTCTCGGCACACAATTTTAAATTTTTAAAATCCTGCTTTGTTTCTTTAGGAAGCGCATTCTGAGTAATATTCAAAAAGCTCATAGATGCTTCATAAGTCGCCTTATCTTTAATCAACGGACTGTTTTCAACCAACTGTGCCATACCTGCAGCATCCGCAGCACCTGTAATTCCTGGAGCCATTGTACGGTCCGTATAATCTTCAGCCCAAATGGTTAGAGCATCTCCATTTTGATGGAAAATTGCAAAGAATAAAATAACACAGGTGAACACGGCCAGTAAGGCTTTAATCGCTCGACTTTCTTTCGCCTCTGACTTAAATGCTAGGTAAATAAAGAACCCAATTACAGGGAGACACCCAATAATAAAGGCATCGTTTGTATCCGTACCCAATAAATTTCCTGGAATCAAATATCCAATAATTCCAAAGACGAACATCGGAAGTACGGTTAATCCGAGGATTTTTAATGTAGACATGTCGCCTTCTTGTAAAGGTTTAACCACATCGTAACTTTTTATGTGTTTGTTACCAATCGAGAAGACAACAACCCCTATAAGCATTCCAACTCCCGCAGCAGCAAAGGCATGACCCCATCCGTAGTTTATAC
>JBEGMB010000278.1:0-3132 GCA_041183245.1 Bacteroidota bacterium | reverse complement strand
CAATGTACCCCGCACCAGATCCAGTGCTAATCACATCATTGATCAATACAGCAGTACCACAATTCACTTGGGTGATTACACCGGAATTTATCAATAGTAAATTACTTGTATAACCGGCCGCCATCCCTTGTCCGGAAGATGAGATATCCAAACTGGTTAACTCTGAAACCGACCCAGTGGGAATCATGCTAAATGTAGCTGCATCATTCAGACTTTTATACAAATTACCATCCCCTGCTGCAATCCAAATCTCCGATGTTCCCCCAAGGGCTTTGATTTTGTTGAAGTTGTTGGGTTGTCCAGCTGTCATTGTGCAATTTGTGCAATTAATGTGCAATTGATTCAAGTCCGCATTAGTCGTCATTACAATGTATAAAATGCTCCCGCACCCTTTTGCCCACTTGGTTTTAGCAAGTCTTTTTCAACCAACTCTGCCAGGTGGTTACTGGCAGTATTCCGGGAACAGTTATTTAAAGTTTGATATTCACTATTTGTAATTTTCCCATTCACTTTTGCGAACAAAACCGCCTTTACTTGTCTATCGTTCAGGTTCAGCGATTGCAAAAATTCTTCATTGTAAATATCCTTTCTAAACTCTACAGAAAAGTCACTTGAATTATAATTGAAAATAGGTTCAGGAATTCTCGCTAGTTTACATGCTCTAATAATTTTTATCGTTCCTCGACCCCAAGATTCAATATAACCGCTGCGAAACAAAGCATTTGCAATGTCAGGGTTGTATGGTCGTGATGCGTGTTTTTCCATTAGGTTTTGAACGGTCCAGTCTTCGGGCAATTGACCTTCGTTCCAAATAAAAATTTTGTTTAAATAAACACTTATTTGAATAGGCACGCCGCCTGAATAGTCTTTGTGTGCAATGGCATTTAACAGAGCTTCACGAACTGCATCTTTTGGGTATTCATATGTTTCTACTCTGTTGATACCATCATAGCTAATTAGAGCTTTAATGTATTTGGTGAAAAGCAAATCCATTGTTTTCTCAATTTGCTCAAACAAACTTCCGTGAATTTCATCCTGAAATCTCAAATCATCATCTGCTTCAAAATAACCGATTTTGATATATGAACCCGTTACAAAATTTTCAGGGTTTGAGTGAAACAAAAGAATGGCAGCACGTTTTAGAAAATCATTTTCTTTTAGTTGCAGATTTTCAAGTAAGTGCTCATCGCTATCGGTTAACACAGCTTCTTCAATCCGTTGGCTCTTAAATGCACGTTTGCGAAAGAAATCAAACGCTTCTTGTTTTAGATCTTTGGCTGAAATCTTTGGAACTGGCACACCATCCCAGCGTTTGCCTTTTTTTTGTAATAGAAATTTATCTAAGGCTGTTCCTAATAATTCTTGCTTTGTGCTGCCGCTTCTATAATGGTATTGTCCCTTATAATTTACAGGATATGGATGGCCCTCTACGATTATTTCAATAAAATCCCCTTGGGCTGTAGTTTGTAAATTTACATCTACCAAGATCCCCAAAATATCTCTTACTTTATTGGGTATTTCTTCCAATAATCTTTTGGCATCTGGTAAACCAACTACATTTCCGTTATCGTCTTTGCCAATAAAGATACTGCCACCATTGGCATTAGCAAAACCACATATCCATTTCAGATATTCGTCTCGCCAACTTTGTTTGTATTCTATGCTTTGCGATTCACTCATTGTCCTTTGACATTTTGTATTGCGAATAAAACCAAATTGACAAAAATAAGAAGGCCAAATTATTCATCGCAATTACAGATCCTGTTTATATTGACTCCGCACACCGCCTCAAATTGTCCCTGTATAGTTTGGCGGTATTTTTGAGTTGATGAGCGGAGAAGTATCATAATTCAAATTTATATTAATTGATCCTCTCTTTTGTGTTTTCATTAAATAGTATATCATTTCGTTTCAAGTCGATGAGCATTGTTTACGATTCGTTCAAGAATCACATCGGCCAGCGTTTCGTTACCAATAATTGCATAACATAATTATTCCAGGAGTTGGGTCAAGGTTGGAAAAACTCCGTACACAAACCCATTTATTTATGAATCTCCGGCGGAACTACTAACATTCAAATTAAAATCATATCATCAAATTTAGAAAAAACCGATTCATTAGTCAATTCAAGTAAATTCCATAGGTTATTTTACAGAATAACTGATCATAGCATGAAAAATGAGGCAATTTGTCAGAATTATTTATCTCTTTTGGGAAATTCACGGTAAAACCATGGAATTTTTGATGATTCCATGGAAAATTGTGGTAATTTCATGGTATTTTGAAGGTAATTCAGGGGAAATTCAAGGAAAATCGAGGAAAAACCTATCCAAATGGGTTACTCTACAGTCAAAATCTAATATTTATCGCTGTTACACCTGTTACACTGTAACAAGTGTAACAGATGTAACAGCTGCACGCAGAAATTGAAAAGCGAACGGCCTATTTCCTTAATTGTGCAGCATCCTGCTGCACAATTACTAGACTGTAAAAATCAACCTGTTTCAAAGTATTGACTTCACACCTACTATTTTCTAAGACAAAAGCGCAAAGCCGTTTAACTGATTAGTGTAAAACACTGAAAACAAATCCTTTGCCACGCACAAATTTCATCCCTGTACGTCGGGGTGACTTAACATTAACTATCAATGCCAATTTCATTGCTTGATGAGCATCTAAATGATTTCACAAGCAACGCCCAACCACCCATCCAATAAATTGTTTAAATCTGCCGATATGTGGATTCGCCAAAATAAATTGAATTTCCCAAAATTGAATTCGAAAACTTTTCGGCTTAAAAATGATCATTTACGATTTTTTGAGCGTTTTAAAAGTCCATAAATCAGAAAACCATCTTTCAAAACTGAACTTTCGTCGATGGAAATGAGGCACCCATCGGAAATCCGTCATCGGACAATTTTGGTCTAAAAAATGGTCAAAATGTTTGAACCATGTTTGAACCGGCAAAAAACAGCAAGGCCCCAGATTGCTCTGAGGCCTTGATTTTACTGGGTCGGGATGGCGAGATTCGAACTCACGACCCCTTGCACCCCATGCAAGTGCGCTACCGGGCTGCGCTACATCCCGATTTGGTTGTTTGATTTGGCCGAAGCCTAATCTCCCGGTGGTAAA
>JBEGMB010000277.1:0-2576 GCA_041183245.1 Bacteroidota bacterium | reverse complement strand
TGTTCATTTAGATCATACGTTTTAACCTTGATGGTTGCATGTAGGTCTAACTGGCGCTCGTTATATGCAATAATTACTTCTTCTGGAGAATAGAAAATTTTCCCTTCACCTTTCACTTTATCCGTTTCCGTTGAAACTTTACCTTTTGTAATATAGTAAAGTCCAAGTACCATGTCTTGAGATGGAACCGCAATAGGCGCACCATTCGCAGGATTCAAGATATTGTGCGAAGCAAGCATTAACAACTGTGCTTCCAAAATTGCAGCATTCCCTAACGGTAAATGCACCGCCATTTGGTCACCATCGAAATCCGCGTTAAAGGCAGTTGTAACGAGTGGGTGAAGACGAATTGCTTTCCCTTCAATCAATTTTGGTTGAAATGCTTGAATACCTAAACGGTGAAGCGTAGGAGCACGGTTAAGTAACACCGGGTGACCTTTCAAAACATTCTCTAGAATATCCCAAACAACTGGTTCTTTTCGGTCTACAATTTTCTTTGCGGATTTAACAGTTTTCACAATACCACGCTCGATCATTTTACGGATGATGAATGGTTTGTAAAGTTCTGCTGCCATGTCTTTTGGAATACCGCACTCATGCAGTTTCAAATCTGGACCTACAACAATTACGGAACGTGCCGAATAATCTACACGTTTTCCTAAGAGGTTTTGACGGAATCGTCCTTGCTTACCTTTCAAGGAGTCAGAAAGTGACTTAAGGGCACGATTCGATTCAGTTTTAACTGCACTAGACTTACGTGAATTATCAAATAACGAATCAACCGCTTCTTGTAGCATACGTTTTTCGTTACGCAAAATCACTTCAGGTGCTTTAATTTCGATCAAACGCTTAAGACGGTTATTACGAATAATAACGCGACGATAAAGGTCGTTCAAATCCGAGGTAGCAAAGCGACCACCATCAAGTGGAACTAATGGACGTAATTCAGGTGGAATCACAGGTACTACTTTAACAATCATCCATTCAGGACGGTTGTCAATGCGTGTCTGTGAATCTTTCATTGCCTCTACAACTTGTAAACGCTTAAGTGCTTCATTCTTACGTTGAACCGATGTTTCTTCATCAGCCGCTGCACGCAACTCATTGGATAATGAAACCAAATTTAAATCTCTCAACAAATCATAAAGTGCTTCAGCACCCATCTTTGCGATAAATTTGTTTGGATCCGTGTCATCTAAGAAATGATTGTCTTTAAGCGCTGGATTATCGATAATATCTAAATAATCTTCTTCGGTTAAGAAATCATATTTCTTCAAACCTAATCCTTCCATTTCAGCGGTAACACCCGCTTGAATCACGACATAGCGCTCGTAATAAATGATTTGATCAAGTTTCTTAGTTGGAAGGCCAAGTAGGTAACCAATTTTATTAGGTAACGAACGGAAATACCAGATGTGTGCTACAGGAACAACCAAAGAAATATGGCCCATACGTTCACGACGAACCTTTTTCTCAGTTACTTCTACACCACAACGGTCACAAACAATTCCTTTATATCGAATACGCTTGTATTTCCCACAATGACATTCATAATCCTTAACTGGTCCGAAAATACGCTCACAGAACAAGCCATCGCGTTCTGGTTTGTACGTACGGTAGTTAATCGTTTCCGGTTTAAGGACCTCTCCACTAGATTGCTCCAAAATCAACTCAGGCGAAGCCAATGAGATCGTGATTTTATTGAAGCTATTTTGTTTTTTTGGTGTTTCTTTCTTAAAAGCCATTTTGTACGCTTTAACAATTTTTTAATTAATCCATACTAACATTAAGGCACAATCCTTTCAACTCATGTAATAATACGTTGAACGATTCTGGAATACCTGGTTCAGGAATATTATCTCCTTTAACAATTGACTCGTATGCTTTTGCACGACCCATTACGTCATCGGATTTAATAGTCAACAACTCTTGAAGAATATTCGCAGCTCCAAAGGCTTCAATTGCCCATACCTCCATCTCTCCAAAACGCTGACCTCCGAACTGTGCTTTACCACCAAGCGGCTGTTGCGTAATAAGCGAGTATGGTCCGATTGAACGAGCGTGCATTTTGTCATCTACCATGTGAGATAATTTCAACATGTAAATTACCCCAACCGTTGCCGGTTGATCGAAACGCTCTCCAGTTCCACCATCGTACAAGTAGGTTTTTCCTGACTTCGGAACCCCTGCTTTAGCTGTCCACTCATCAATTTCCGAAGGATGTGCACCGTCAAAAATTGGCGTAGCAAACTTAATTCCAAGTTTTTCTCCGGCCCAACCTAATACCGTTTCATAGATCTGACCCAAGTTCATACGTGAAGGTACCCCAAGTGGGTTCAACACGATATCAACTGGCGTTCCATCTTCTAGGAACGGCATATCTTCTTGACGAACGATATTGGCAACGATTCCTTTGTTACCGTGACGTCCTGCCATCTTATCTCCAACACGAAGCTTACGTTTTTTCGCAACATACACCTTAGCCAATTTCACGATTCCTGCTGGTAATTCATCACCCACAGAAATATGGAATTTCTTACGTTTGTAGTTACCTAACAAATCATTCGCTTTAATGC
>JBEGMB010000276.1:0-15861 GCA_041183245.1 Bacteroidota bacterium | reverse complement strand
GGTAAATATGGATATCTTAAATTTAGGGTATACTGATAACAGTGCAGATGAGATTCTTGCGGAGCACTTATTTGAGCATCTTCCCTTTAAAGACGAAGAGCAATTATTCAAAGAATGCTATAGAGTACTTAAGCCAGGTGGTGTATTGATCGTAGAAACTCCCGACATGGAGTGGCTTTGCACGGCCTTCCTACAAGCGAATGATGAATTCACAAGCTTTTATCAAGCCGGTGCAATCGATCATTATTTCGGACATGGTAAATCCTATGAACATCGCTGGGGAATGATCACAACGCACTTTTTTGGAAACCAAAACGGGGAGGGTCAATTTCATAAAAACGGCTACACAAAGCAGAAGTTTATTGACATTGCACACCTGGTGGGCTTCTCTTCATGTGAGGTGTTGAAATTGGTCAATAAAGGCGCGGGAGCAATTCGTGCACGAATCATCAAATAATGAAAGTTCTTGTCATTGGAGGAAATAGCTTTATTGCTAAGGGTATAGAATCCTATCTTTCAACACAAGGTATAGTATTAATTCGGATTGATCGCTCAGCGTTAGATATAACGGATGAGGTTCAGATTGAACAATTTTGCAATAACCCCCTTTTACCTACCTATGACGCCATCATATTCGCTCAAGGAATTAATCCCTCATTGAGTACAAAAGAAACGACTGCCGAACACCTTTTAGCCATGCTCAAGGTAAACATCATGGGCCCTGTATTATTATTAAAACATTTGTTTCCACGAATGAATCCGCAGGGCAATGTCATTTTTTTTAGTTCAGTTGCTGCTGAAAAAGGCAGTTATGATCCTGGATATGCAGCATCGAAAGCGGCTATTCAAGGCATGATAAATAGCTTTGCGAATGAGTTCCAAACCATGAGGTTCAATGCTATTGCACTTGGACTCGTTGAAAATTCTCCGGTATTTAATCAAATGACCCCTGATTTTTTACAAAAGCATCGCGACCGAATGCACCAAGGCACCCTCGTTCAATTGGAACATATTGCAGCCGTTGTGAACTTGCTTTTGACTAATGAAAACCTTAATAGAAGCATTATTCCCTTAACTTCTGGATTTCGTTAAATGAATCTTTCCATTGTCATTCCCTCAAGAAATCGACCGAGCTACTTGGCCAGAGCAATCGCTTATTATGCTCAATTTGATGCAATTCAGCTCATTGTTTGTGATAGCTCTGAGCAGCCCTTTACGGGAGAAATCCCGAAGCACGTAAGCTACCACCATTTTCCTGAGGCGTCCTTTGTGGAGAAAATACAGTCAATTCTCCCTTCCCTCGCAAAAGATTATGTTGTTTTAAGTGCTGATGACGATTTTTTGCTGGAACATGCATTAAATGAATCGATTGATTTTTTATCGGCTAACCCAACATACAGCAGCGTTCAAGGAAATTATATTGCGTATTATAACCTAGGAAAGAGCTTGTATTATTTACCTTTATATACCCAACGAATTGGGAAATCTATCGATTTTGAAGCACCACTGGATCGCATCGCTTCTTACTGGGGTTCAGGAATACAACTCTTTTATTCCGTGTATCAAAAAGAAGATTTTTGTAAGGTTTTTCAAACGGCAGACCGCAGCATTCGAAGTTTAAATCTATTGGAATATCACATAGGTTTAACGGCTTTATTACTCGGAAAAAACAAATACCTGCCCGTGTTTTATAGCGTCAGAGAGCTAATTAGTAATTCTGCCGGAACCAATATAGGTCTTGATGTATTGGTCTCAGATCCTAATCAAGCGGTTCAATATGAGGCGTTTATTGCGGGGGTTTCCAAGGTTTTTAGTGAGGTGCAACCAATGGCCAAGGACCATGAAGGGATTATAAGACAACAGATTTCTCAATATTTATCATCTGAAAACGCTAAGCATTTTTATAGTGTTCGGGACCGAAACAGACGGATTAAGCGATTCATACCTTCCGCGGTACGCCAGTTAATTTATCATGCGTGGCTTTCGTTTAATCGGAAAAAAAACACGCAAAACAACCTGCGGATATCCTCCATGTATACTGGCTTTCCCTTTGGTAATGCCATAGAAGAGTCTAGGCTAAAACAGATTGAAGCACACATCCTAAATAAGAAATAGAAAATGTACCTTATCTTTGCTTGTAGTGCAACTTTACTTGCTTGCTATAGGTCATAAAAAAAACTTAAAAAATATGTTCGGTCTTCATAAATTATTTTTGACACTGATGCTTCTGCCGTTTTTAACGTTTGCGCAACCCATTACTTTTTCCCCAACGCAAACGCCTCAGCAATTGGTAAACAATGTGTTGTTGGGAGCAGGTGTCGTAGCCTCTAACATCACAATTAATGGTGTGCCAGGCTTAGCATCAACTCCTTTTGGTAATATCGGATACTTCACGAATACCAATGCAACATTTCCGATGACAAGTGGTATTGTATTAACCACCGGGGATGCAGCGGGAGCCGTTGGCCCAAACATTGGAGGAAGTACAACGAATCCAGGAACTTCACAATCCGTTGCCGGTGACCCTGAGTTAAATGCCATTGCAAATGGAAATGTAACCAACGGCGTGGTCTTGGAGTTTGATTTTATTCCTGCTGGAGACACCCTCATTTTTAATTACCTGTTTGGTTCTGATGAATACACAGAATTTTCTCCTTCAAATTTTAACGATGCCTTTGGTATCTTTTTGTGGGGACCTGGAATTTCAGGACCCTATCCATTTGCAGGTTATCCAAACGGTGGTGACAATATTGCCGTAATCCCAGGAGGGACACCCGTAACCATTAATAATGTGAATTGGGTCACAAATACACCCTATTATGTGTTTAATGAATTTCCTCAAGACACATACGGCGATGCCATTGAATATGATGGTACGACCGTCAAATTAACTGCGAGCGCAAGTGTGCAATGCAATGAAACCTATCACATCAAGTTTGCTATTGCTAATGTCTTTGACCAGGCTTACGATTCCGGGGTGTTCTTGGAAGCAGGGTCATTTTCTTCTGCTGCCGTTAGTGTTGCTGTTGCTACTGTATCAGGAGATACAACCATTGTCGAAGGATGTACCTATGCAGACTTTATTTTTACTCGACCGGAAGGACAAACCAATGATACCTTGATTATTAATTACACAGTTACAGGATCAGCTATTGAGGGGGTTGACTATAATAACATGGTTAATCCTATCGTGTTTTTACCAGGACAAGACACCGTTATTTTGAATTTAACGCCCACCCAAGATGGCTTAAATGAAGGGTTTGAATCGGTTACAATTTCTGTATCGATCATTAACCCCTGTGGAGACACAATCACTTCTCAAGGAACCATTTATATTGGTGATGGTCCAATAATTAACATAACCGAAACCGACCCACTTATTCAATGTTATCCTGACAGTGTCTTATTAACTGCATCTGCGTTTGGCGGATATGCACCCTATGACTTTACATGGACTGCCTTGGGCGGCACGGTTCTTTCGACGAATGACTCATTAACGATAAATGTTACTCAAAATGGGGTTGTTCAATTCTTGATTACGGCGGTTGACCAATGTAATTTCTCTCAAACTGATACAGTCACGGTCACAATAAATCAAACGATTGCAATTGATGCGATAAATATGACCGAAGCAACGTGCATACCAACAGGGACTTTATCTGCCATAGTTTCTGGAACTACTGGTAATGTGAATTATTTGTGGTCTAACGGGCAACAAGGGCAGAATATTCAAAACCTAGCGAGCGGTTGGTATTCGTTGACGATTACGGATCAGGTTTGTTCTGCCAGCGATAGCGTATTTGTGGGTGCGATTACCGTTCCGGCAGCTAATTTTACCGCAACACCTGCCGGAGGATGTTCCCCATTGAGTGTAGTGTTTGTAAATAATAGTACAAATGGAAATGGTTATGCATGGAATTTTGGCAATGGACAAACCGCAGTAGTTCAAACCACCGATCCACAAAGTGCTCAATATGTAACTCAAACTCCAGCAGATTATACGGTAACCTTAGTGGTTTCTCAAGGACTTAATTGTGTTGATTCAATGTCAATTACCATCCCTGTGGATGTGTGTGATTGTACCGACCCAGAGGCACTAAACTATAACGGTACAGCTAATGTGAATGTACCTTCGAATTGTATCTATCCGTATCCAGAAGTTGAAGCACCAAACGTTATCACCCCAGACGGGGATTTAACCAATGATGAGTTTATCTTACAATACAAGAATGTTGTTTCGATTGAGTTAGTGATTTTCAATCGCTGGGGAGCAATTATGTACAGCGGTTCCAGTACTGATTTAACTCAGTCACAACCCGCTTGGGATGGAACTTCAAATGGAAATGACGCTAACGAGGGGGTATATACTTATACGTACAAGGCTACTGGGGTATCTGGAGGTGAAGTTTCTGGTCATGGATTCTTCCATCTGATACGATGACCCTAGAAATAGGCCGATGGGGCGAAGATTTAGCAAAAGAACATTTGCTTAAATCGGGGTATGAAATCCTGGAGGCAAATTATCGATTCAAAAAAGCAGAAATCGATTTAATTGCAAGAAAAGGGAATCTGATTGTTGCCGTGGAAGTAAAAACACGCACCGGAATCATGGTCGGCACCCCGTTTCATGCGATTTCTCGAGAGAAACAACGGAGTTTATTACTTGGAATTAATCACTACGTTCAGAAGTTTAACGAACCTGTTGAGGTCAGAATGGATGCTGTAAGTATTATTAAACAGGGAGAAACCATAACAATAGCCCATTTAGAGGATGCATTCCCAGCATTTTAACTCCTTGAATTATTGACGTACATTTGCAGAAACTGCTCGTGATGAACACAAACAAAAAATCTTCTCCTAAATCGGGGAAATCAACGAAGCCTGTAGCCGCCAAATCGGTAAAAGCTGGTAAATCAAGTAAACCGCTTAGCGGAAAAACTCAAAATGGTTCCAAATCAACCAAATCCGTTGGCGAAAAGTCGGTTACGGCGCGGGATAAACGCAAGTATATTGACTTTAAAATTAAAGTTAAGAAAGGCGATCCACTTCCGAATTTTAATGAAAATGAGATTCGACTAAACAAATATCTATCAAATGCCGGGGTATGTTCTCGCAGAGAGGCTGATGTACTAATTCAAACTGGCGTAGTCACAGTAAACGGCGTTATTATTACAGAAATGGGGCATAAAATTGCTCCAACCGATGTGGTTCAATACGACGGTGAAACGATCAATGCTGAAAAAAAGCGCTATGTTTTACTGAATAAACCTAAAGGATTTATTACAACAATGGATGATCCTCAAGGTAGAAAAACCGTAATGTCCTTGGTTAAATCAGCGTGTCGAGAACGCGTGTATCCTGTAGGAAGGTTAGACCGTGAAACCACCGGATTATTGCTGTTTACTAACGATGGAGATATTGCAAAAAAACTAACGCATCCGAGATATCAAGCCCGTAAAATATATCATGCGGAGTTAAACAAAGCCTTTAAAACAGAAGACTTTGAGCGATTACTACGAGGGGTAGATTTGGAAGATGGGAAATCCAGGGCAGACCAAGCCTCTTATGTAGATGGTGGAAATTCTCGTGAGGTAGGCATAGAAATTCATTCAGGTAAAAACCGTGTGGTTCGTAGAATGTTCGAAGCCTTAGGCTATGTTGTGGTTAAATTAGATCGAGTAGTTTATGCGGGCTTAACTAAAAAGGACTTACCCAGAGGTATGTTTAGACATTTAACGGATGATGAGGTGAGCTACCTAAAAATGACGAAAAATGTGTAAGCGGATTTATTTTATTTTCAGTTTGTTTTTGTTCTGTGTACTTCTTGGGGCTTGTTCATCCAATGACGTAGCAAGTAAACATCCGTATGCAAATTATTTTTATCCCATATTAGATGAACCAAAGGTCTATGTGTACCGTGATATTATTGGGGGACTTGAGGAACAATTTCATAGGGTTTATTCCGTAAAAGACCATCTTGGTCATCATGTGGTCGTAGAACGTTATGCGTCGGATGGACGTATACTGGAAGCACTGAACTTTAATGTGGATTCACTGAATATACAAGACCATATGGTGGTTAATCGGAATCAGAAGAAAACGAAAGCCTTCGTATACAAGACAAGCTACTTCCCATGGAATAAAACTGAACAAACGTGGTTTTCAACGAAGTTTGAAGGGGTGTTGGATTCAACGTTAATCTTACAAGAACTGAAACGTAACATTCTATCAGAAAATGTATTTATTGATGTGATGGGAGAACAAACTAAGGCTGTTAAATATAAAGATTACACCAAGTTCACATTAATAAATCCGTTTACAAAAACCGAGAAAGTCATGGGATTACCCTCATATACGTATTATGCGGATGGTGTTGGCTTGGTTGAATGGAAAAGCAATGGAAACAAAGTTCACTTTAAGTTAGAACAGATTATGGATCAAGCCGATTGGTTAAAATTTATCAGACCTTGAAGTGCCTTGTGATTGTATTCTTGATTATCTGTGGCGCATTTCAGGCCCAAAACAGCTTGTTTAATTCGGCGTACAAAGGTAATTTGTCGTTGGAAGCGGGCATGTCAAGCAATCAATATGCTAAATCATCTTTATCCATGATGGGAAATGAGTTCTCTTTTACCTTGAATAACGCAACATTTAACCAACCCTATGATGGAATACCAAGTCCAAATATGAGGGATTTGTTATCAAATCAATATCGGATTGCCATCGGTTATACGGTTAAACGTGGAGTTCAACTTCAATTGAATTTAGATAATTTTCAATATCAATTAGGAAATCAACGCTTGAATATTGATGGGTATGTGACACCCGGATTTGATGTAATCGGGGGCCTTGCAGGCACCTTTAATTCAACGTCCGTAGAAATGGATACCATAGGATTTAGATTTTCTTCAAACAGCACAAAATTGATTTCGATGAATTTGAATCTTTTACAAAATTTGTATCGAACAAAGTCGCGAATGTTTGTGCTAAATGCGATTTATGGTATAGGATTGGGCGCCTTACATACCACATCAGCAGTTACCTTTGGCTCAGCATACCAAAACGAACGCTCTGGCATGTCAGGGTTTGCAGCAATGGCTCAAGGGGGAATTCGAGTGGAATTTTTACGACACTTTTATATATTACCGAAGCTGAGCGCAGGTATTCTAGCACAAAACAATATAGGGCTGGATGTATCTGACGCTTCTCAAAAAGCATCTCAAACCCTATGGGTTGGTCAAATGAGTCTTAATGTGGGCACTGTATTTTTTCTTGGCAAACAAAAGAATTGCGATTGTCCACACTTCTAATTTTGTTTCCCGCCAGCCCTAAAGTCTATTTTATAGTAGAAAATTGGTAAAAACCCAAGTTGATATTTTCGTGTTATTGGCTGATACGATGGGTCACTTATAACCGCCGGGTCTAAGGACGGTGCATACGCTAAACTCAAGACATTTTCGGTACCTAAAATGTTTACCAAATCCAATCCGATTTCATGCGTCATTGCTTTCGCATTCATTCGCCACGAGATTTTTAAATCCATTCGGAAATAGTCTTTAAATTGAAGGGCATTAAACATGGAATCTTGATAGATTAAATCTTTTTCTTGGTTTGTTTTTGCGATATCAACCAACCCATAACGTTTCCCGCCTGCCGTAGTAACCTTTGCCCCGATGCCTAGGACGTTTCGTTTCCCGATTTTAAATTCCTTTCCAGCAAGTAAATTGGCTACATAGGCGCCGTTATACGATGTGTTTCTGAGTATGCCATCACTTCCCGTATACTTCGAATCGTACAAGGTTCCTGAGAATAAGAAAAAGAAGCTTTTATCAAAATACTTTTGAACCGTTAATTCCAATCCGTAATTGTATCCTGTACCGGTGTTTTGTAAGGAATCAGCGAAAATTCTTGTAAAACCACTTCCCATGTTAATCATAGAGAAAGCACTTGGTGCAATAGTAACAGGGATGTTATATAAATATTGATAGTAGGCCTCCGTTCGGACACTAAATCCTTTATTAAAGAACTTTTCGTATCCGACTCCAGAATGAATACTCTTAGTGAAGTCCATCCCTTTGTTAAAGAAATTACCAACTCCTTTACGGTTGTCAACATAGGTATATAGCGGTTGTATCTGACTATGCATCCCTCCGCCTGCAAATACGGATTGGTTTCCAGGGAATTTATGTTTAAATCCAAGACGAAGTTCCGCCGGACTTAAACTGTTGCTCATAGAAAAGTACTGGCTATGGATACCAGCCGTAAAGTCTGTATTGTCTGACATTCGCCATTTCCATTGTAAAAAGGGTTGAATGAGCACGCATGAACCTTCATAATCCCAACGGGTGAAATATTGGTTTGGAACGTTATAGTCGATTAACGCAGAATCATGCATGTTCAGCAAGAAAAGATCTGCATTGTATCCGAATTTGATCAGGTGTTGTTTGTTGATTTTATGATTAACGGCAGTATAGCTGGAAATTTTATTAGTAGTAAAGGTGTAAGCCATTAACTGATAAATACTATCGATGATTATTGTAGATAAGTCTAAAGAATCTAACCTTCGCTGCAAATAGTCATGATTTGCATGCTGAATTTCTTGAGATAAGGCAAGGGTACTACTTACAAATGTTTTTTCATTAATTGCCTTTTTGTATGTTAATCCTGTTACACCCATGGATGTTCCAAAATATTGGTCGCGATCTCCTTCCCCATATAGATCGGTTGTATATTCTGTTTTTTCTGAGATCATAATGGCGATATTACTTTTCCCACCCATGCCCCAAAAAGATAAATTTCCTCCTTTTCGGAGTTTAAAATTGAATTTGAACGCTAAATCTCCATAGGTCGGTATCGCATCGGTTCCCAATTGAATCCCGAGTGATTTGAATAACGAAAGCGTGGAGTATCTCCCCATCATTAGAAAAGAAGCCGTTCCTTTTTTGTTGAGCGGACCTTCCGCTAAAAACTCAGTTCCAAGAAACCCAAATTGCCCGGTGAATTCATGGCGTTGGTCATTTCCGCTGCGGAGTTTTAAATCAAAAACACCAGAAACACTGTTGCCGTATTCCGCAGGAAAAGCACTCATTAAAAAGTCTGAATTCCCTAGAATTTTATTATTCAAAACAGATACAGGACCTCCAGAACTTCCTGCAATGGCAAAGTGATTCGGATTTGGGATGTCAATCCCTTCCACGCGCCAAACCACTCCCAATGGACTATTTCCACGAACAATAATGTCATTTCTAGAGTCATCTGCTCCTTGCACTCCAGCAAAATTCGATGCCATCCGTGCAGGATCCATCCGCGAACCAGGGTATCGATTGGTTTCTTCAACAGAAAATTGTTGTGCAGAAATCACGGCTAATTCATTGATTATTTCTCCTTTTTTACGACCTGTTACTACCACTTCTTCTTTGTTAGTCACCAATTCTTGAAGGCTAATAGATAGAATTAATTCCTTTCCTGAAGAGATTTCTACGGTTTGGGTTTTGGGCTCATATTGCGCACATTTCGTTGTTAAGCCATATTTCCCAACCGGTACGTTAGCGATTTTAAATTCACCCTCACCGTCGGTTACCGCGCGATAATTAACTCCATTGGCATCCTTCAAATCAATTTCAATCTTTGCCCCCGCAAGCGGAAAACTTGTTTCGGAATCCATTACTTTTCCGCGAACATTTTGTGTTTGTGCAGTAATTAATACACTGAATAAGAGCGTAAAAACGGATAAAATTACTTTCATGAATTTAGGTTTATTTGCGAATATAGCAGAATTCCTTAAATTAAAGTCAAAAGTTAAATAGCTGTTAAATTGCTAATATTGCAAGCATTAAGTTGATATTTGTATAAATCATTTTTAACGTTCGCATCATGAAGTCCATTTTCTTGTCAATCGCTTTAACAGTAAGCACATTTATTACCTGGTCTCAAACCACAAGTACTTTAACTTGGTATACAGATATTTCATTAGCCTCTCAGGCTGCAACCACAGAAAACAAACCGATGTTGTTATTTTTTACCGGTAGCGATTGGTGCGGGTGGTGCCATCGATTGCAACGTGAAGTGTTTAATACGACGCAATTTACTACTTGGGCATCAACAGATGTTATTTTAGTAGAATTGGATTTCCCTAGAAATAAAGTATTGCCTCAAAACATAAAGGAGCAAAATCAATTGTTACAGCAACAATTTGCGGTACAAGGGTATCCTACCGTATGGTTTGTAAACGTCACTAAGGTTGAAGATAAATTTAACTTAGCGCCATTAAACTCTACTGGATATTTACAAGGTGGACCAGACGTTTGGATCACCAATGCAAAAGCTATAATTAACGGGGGAAAATAGCTTAGAAAATATGCAGTAAACTTCCATGGTCTAGTGCCTTACCCGTGGTGGATTTGGTAGCAAGCATTCCGGTTCTGAATGTTCGATTGGGAAAATATATTTCCGCTGTTTCTTTCAAAGTAACTGGAGTGATTTTAGCGGAGTAGGTAGAAACAATTAATTGCCCTTTTGGGGTTAAGAGTTGAGCAGCAAGACTCATTAAGAGATCAATGTGATTTTCTAATTGCCATTTTTTACCTTTTGTTCCAATTCCCCAAGCCGGTGGATCCATTTGAATTAACTCATATTGGTGTTTCCGTTTGATTTCTCGTTCCATAAACAGGACAACATCTTCAAGTACTAATTTACACCCATCGAATTTATTTAATCGTGCATTTTCTTTAGTCCATGTCATGGCAGATTTTGATGAATCTACGTGGAAAACACTCGCTTGATTAGCAAGTGCCATCATGCTTGAGGCCCCAGTATATCCGAATAAATTCAAAAAGGAATCTTCCGAAGTAATGAATTCTTTAATTGCTTTCCAGTTGAGGTTTTGTTCTGGAAACACACCCGTATGTTTGGTGTTTTTTAAAAAGACGCTAAGTCGCACCCCTTCAAATGTGATGTCCCAAGTGAGCGGAAGATTTCCGGGATTTATCCATGTCCCGAAGACTCCCTTTTCTTCTTTAAAGATAAAGTTTGCCTTGCGCTCCCATTCTTGTTTTGATAGTTGTGGCTGAAAATACGCATTCACATCTGGTCGTATGGTGATGAATTTACCCCAGCGTTCAAGCTTTAATCCATTTCCGGCATCAATAAGTTCGTAATCTTCCCAATGGGGGGCGTATATTCTATTTTTCAATGATTACCGCATTTTTGGCATTTTCTTTCTGCCTCCCATCATTTGCGCCATGCGCATTTGATTTTTTGAAGGAACTGCTTGCATTTGACTTTGGAGCATTTTGATTTGATCTTTTAACATGCCGTTCTTGTCGTATTTCTTTGCCTCGCTTAATAGGGCACTTGCTTCAGGTCTTCTTCCGGTTTGTGCACAAATTCCAGCTAATTGCATCCGAGCTACCGCATTATCTTCATTGGTACGTAATCCGAGCGACAGGGCTTTTCTTAATAGCTGCTCGCTTTGTGCAGCACCTAGATCTTGGGCATTCATGAGTGCTTTCAAATAGAGTACATAAGCATGTTGGCGGCGTGTCATGTATTGCGGGGCCGTAATGCGGTTTATGTGTTTTTTAGCTTTCTCTTGGTTTCCTATACGCATCTGATTTAACGCAAGAATTACATGCTCATTTCTGAAGAACGAGAATATCACTAAGGCCAGCGGAAATACAGAGGTAATTCCCCAACCCCAATAACCGGTGGAAAATAAAATTATGGTACCAAAGAGTAGCGTAAGGGCAATAAAAATTCGAAGAATAAAACCAGTCATAATTTAATCTTTTATGGTCGCAATACATTTTAATTCAATACAGATAGGCGTTGGAAGGGAGTTTATTTCAACGGTTGTTCTACACGGTTGATTCGATGCAAAGTATTCCGCATACAACTTGTTATAGGTATGAAAATCCCGTTTCATGTTCGTTAGAAAAACAGTGACATCTACCAGTTCATCCCAACTTGAACCAGAAGCCTCCAGAATTAAGCGCACATTATCAAATACACTGCGACATTGGGCTTCAAAACTAAACTCCAAAAAGTTTCCATTTTTGTCAAGCACTAAGCCTGGCACCATGGAGTCTGTTGCATCTGACCCGGCGACGCGAGGTCCAACACCCGAAAGAAACAACAAGTTTCCAACACGTCTTGCATGTGGATAAAGGCCTACCGGCTTGGGCGCGTGTTGAGCATTAATTTTCATGTTTTCCTAATTCTTCCACAAATATACACAATCACGAGGGCCTTTGTTATCTTTTGCCTTCAAAAAAAGTGCGCATCAGCTTTACACAGGTTGCTTCTTCTACGCCACCAATTACGGTTGTGGATGGATGAAATAATGAGGGGTTGTGGCGCAAAGCACCGCGTTTTTCATCCGACGCTCCATAGATGATTTTTCCGAGCTGACTCCAATATAAAGCCCCTGCGCACATCGGGCAGGGCTCCAGTGTCACGTAAAGCGAACAATCTTTTAGGTATTTTGCCCCGAGATAATTTGCTGCGGCGGTAATTGCTTGAATTTCTGCGTGAGCGGTAACATCATGAAGTTTTTCTGTTAGGTTGTATCCACGTCCTATAATTTGGTTTCCGGCAACCACTACCGCGCCAACCGGCACCTCATCGTCAAGCAGCGCTTTTTCTGCCTCAAGCAGTGCTTGACGCATGAAATATGAATCATCAAATGGATTAAGCATAACCAAACTTAAAAAAAATGTTTAGTATTGAATTCAATCCTAGTATGAAAAGCCTTTAAATTTACCCCATGAAGCTTTTTTTATTCTTTTTACTTTTTTCTTTTGCTGGCTTATGTCAAAAGAATGCGTTGTTTGATTTTACAAATATTCAGCGCGGTCCTTATGTTGGTCTTCAGCAGGGGAGAAATATTGTAGTGGAACTTGGCTTTGAAAAGCGAATTAAGGAGGTTAAATGGAGAAGCCCTAATGCACATGCGTTTAATATCGGGGCCAACTATGATTATAAAGCGGGTGTATTGGGTGCGGATGCAGGGTACTGGTTTCGCCCAAACCGGATAAGCTTTACGTTTGGTGCCCAAGCAGCGGTAAGGTCTGATTTTGACCGTGCCATGATTGGATTTACCCCTACTATTGGATATAAAATCTGGTTGCTTCATGCAAACGCAGGCTTTTATATTTATCCAAAGTCAATCCCTGGAGTTCAAACAAATAACTTGTTTATTCAGCTGCGGTTGGTGTTAACTGAAAAATCAACCTTAAAAAACAATAATAAATGACCCAAGGTTTTTATATAGTAAAACCAGGTGATTCAGCCACGGCTTTTGAATTAAAGCCGGTTCAGCTACCGCCGCTTACGGAAGGCCAAGTGCTGGTTCGTGTCACCGCATTTGGATTAAACTTTGCCGACGTAATGGCTCGAAGAGGTAAATATCGAGAGGCACCTTCCTTTCCATTTATTCCCGGGTATGATATTGTTGGTATTGTTGAGCAAGTTTTTGATGAGGATCACAAGCATCTAATTGGCAAACGTGTAGCCGGTTTTTGCCGCTTCGGGGGCTATGCAACCGCCGTTATAACCAGTTCTGATGCCTTGGTTGAAATTGGGGATATGGATACTGGAGATGCTTTGTCATTGTGTACGCAAGGCGTTACCGCATCATACATGGTTGATCAAATTTCTGAGGCTCATAACGGGCGATTTGCCTTGGTACATGCAGCGGCAGGGGGAGTTGGTAGTTTATTACTACAATTATTACACCTAAAAGGAATAAAAACCATAGCCAGGGTAAGTTCTAAAGAAAAAGTAGCGGCATTAAACACATTAAGCCCAACACATATTATTGTTTCAGATCAACATACATATGATCAATCCATTCGGAAATTATTAGGAAACGACACGCTTATCGCTTCATTTAATGCAGTGGCTGGTTCCACGGTCCGGCGAGACCTTGCTTTAATTGGTAGTGGAGGCAAATTATTCTTGTTTGGAGGTGCCGGACTATTACAAGGGAAATTCGGTATACTGTCGCTATTGAATTTTGTCAGAAAAACGGGGTTTTATTCTCCGATTCCATTTATGATGCAATCGAAAGCCATGATTGGTGTCAATATGTTAAAGATTGCAGACGTGAGCCCATCGGTGCTTTCTTTCCATCTCAACCAATCCTTTAAGCGCTATCAGAATAAATTGCTTAGCCCTTTACCTGCAACAACATTTCAACACAATGAACTTAACCGCGCACATGATTTGTTAGAAAGCGGAAAAAGTACCGGTAAGATTGTAATCTACTGGGGAGATTTAGCCTGAGCAAAAAATGATTTTAAAAATCGGATGATTTGCTTTCTAAAAAGGATGAGTAGAATTATGTAAGGGAAGGCCATTAAATATAGAATTCCAGAATTGATGTTACTTGCAAACGTTGTATCATCAACTCCCACTCCTTGTTCCGCCATTAATTTACATTGACTGCACCCTTGAGCAATAGCATTTGATCCTGTTATTGCTATGAGAACGAAGAAAATCAGAAAGCGTTTCATCTTATTTATTTTTACAAAAATAACACTTTCATTTTGTTTAATTTTGCAGATATGATAAAGCCCCTATTTTTTGTACTTACAGCAATGCTTTTTTTTGCTTGTGGGTCGTTGGAAGAAGAACAAGATAAGCACCTGACGCTCGATCAATTGGTTCAAAAGTATCCAGACAGTATTCCCTTATTGCAACAACGTGCCAATCGTTCCTTGGATTCATTAGATTATAAGTTATTGTTAACGGATGCAGCCCATGCGTTTAGATTGGATAGTTCAAGTAATGAAAACCGTTTATTATATGCCTTAGCGTTAATTAATAAAAAGGATTTTTTAGTTTCTGACTTTACTTCGGCGCAATACCATTTTGGAAAGGTTTTAAAGAAAGATCCCAAAAATCTAAAGGCAATTATTGGAATGGCAAGTGTTTCTTCTTTTCGTGGAGATTTAGAAAGTGCTTTTACCTTGATTAATAAAGCATTACGAATCAATCCAAGGTATCGAGACGCCTATATTCTGAAAGGTTCAATATATTTGAGTCAAGGGAATTATAAATTAGCCAAATCCTCCTATGAAACCGCAGTACAACAAGACAATAAGTTCTTTCTTGGTTACATGATGCTTGGAACCATTTATCAATATGAGAAAAACCCGCTTTGTATTGAGTATTTTACCACTGCAAGTAAATTAAAACCAACCAATGCTGAAGTGGCATATTCATTAGCTTATGCAACCTATGAATATGGAAAAACGGAGGACGCTAAACAATTATATCGTCGCATGGCTGGATTAGATAGCACCTATTGTGAAGCCTATTTTCACTTAGGGTCTATACAACAGTTTGATGACGAGAACCTTGATAGCGCGATGTTTTTTTATAGTAAATCACTAGAAGTAAATCCAAAGCATATTGAGACCTTGCATAATTTAGGATTAATCTATGAAGATAAAGGCGACCGATCGAATGCCTTACTAACCTACGCGAAAGTCCTTAAAGTTAATCCGGAATTCCAACTTACTAAAGACCGAGTTGCCGTATTAAAAAATCGTAGATGACGGATAGCCGGATTCAACGCATTTTGGCGGAGGTTCTCCTGCCTCTCATTGGCGTATTTGCTTGGCAATGGTCCTTCGATTTTATCTGTTGGTTTTATGTGATAGATGTGTTCCTAAACGCATCGGTAGGGATACTTAGGCACCGAGAATTTCGAGCGCCTATCGGGCTTGCTTTGCCTTGGTTCGAATTGGTTTTGGTGATCACACTTATCGTTTTGTCAGGTAACGAGCTTTGGCCCTCCTTAAAGAATTTCCTTGCATACAAAGATATGGGGATTGCCCAGGGATATATTTTAATTCC
>JBEGMB010000275.1:0-6323 GCA_041183245.1 Bacteroidota bacterium | reverse complement strand
CCTAAGCGCGTAGGGGAGGCGGGTTGCCCGTGCGTACGAGCAAGTAAAGGAATGTCTTTCCATGCATTGGCCAAGGATCTTAATTTCGCAAGCACTTCATCATACAATGGAAACACCTCTTTTTCAATGCCTTCTTTGAGCGACATTGGAATTGCTGTGTTATTAATGTCTTGAGAAGTTAAGCCAAAGTGAATGAATTCTGAGCAAAAACTCCAATCATGCTGCTCAAATTTTTCTTTGAGGAAATATTCAACGGCTTTTACATCGTGATTGGTGGTTCGTTCGATAGTTTTTATTCGCTCAGCATCCGCTGGAGAAAAATTCAAGTACCAGCTACGTAAGGTTTCTGCACTAACTACTTCTACATTTTGAATAATTCCGGTTTGCATTAACGCGATGAAGTATTCAACTTCAATCAAAACACGGTATCGAATTAAACCAAATTCAGAAAAATAAGGTTGTAGGGCAGCTGTTTTTGAGTGATATCGGCCATCAATAGGAGTGATGGTTGAGAGGGGTGTAAAATCCATAGTGCTTCTAAAAAGCAAAGGTACAAATTTTATACGGCGATATTGTGCTCGCGGAGTACATCGTTTAATGAGGTCTTTAAATCCGTTGAAGCAGACCGTTGACCAATGATTAAGGCACATGGCACTTGATATTCTCCGGCGGCAAATTTTTTGGCATATGAACCAGGAATCACTACACTTCGTTCAGGAACATACCCGCGCATTTCAATGGGTTCTGGTCCCGTTACATCAATGATTTTTGTGCTTTTTGTAAGGACGACGTTTGCACCTAATACCGCAGCTTTACCCACACGAACTCCTTCAACAACAATGCAACGCGAACCAATAAACGCATCATCTTCAATAATTACGGGTGCAGCTTGAAGGGGTTCTAATACTCCACCAATTCCAACTCCACCACTCAAGTGTACGTTTTTACCGATTTGTGCACAACTTCCAACGGTTGCCCAAGTATCTACCATGGTACCTGAATCTACATAGGCACCAATATTTACATAGGAAGGCATCATAATAACACCAGCGGCTAAAAATGCACCTTGACGCGCACTCGCTCCCGGAACTACACGTACACCTAAGTCTGCGTAATCTCGTTTAAGCGCCATTTTATCATGAAATTCAAAGGGACCAACTTCCATGGTTTCCATTTGACGTATCGGAAAATACATGACAACCGCTTTTTTAATCCATTCATTGACAGTCCATGTACCGTCAGATTCAGGTTGGGCTACCCGCATTTGACCTTTATCTAGGGCTTCTATAACGGTGTCAATCGCGTTACGCGTTGTTTTTTCGCTTAATAAGGCTCGGTTTTCCCAAGCGGCTTCAATGATTATTTTTAATTCCATAGCCATGCAAAAGTAAATTAAAACTACCTGCTTTTTTCGGTTCATTATGAATTCTGTGTCAAGATTTTGTGAATTACACCGCATAACATCAATTTGGTTATGTTTGTAAGTATGAATTCAACGGAAATTTCGAGTCATACCGGAAAAACAATACCGGGTGCAAACAAGATGTTATTGGTATTAACCCTAATAAACTTGTTTAATTTTTTAGATCGCTACGTGCTTTCAGCGGTATTAGAACCCATCAAAGCGGACTTGCATATTAAGAACGATGGGGATATGGGGCGAATGGCGACTGCCTTTATGTTGGGGTACTTTCTTACATCACCAATTTTCGGATACTTGGGAGATCGGTTGTCGCGAAAAAAGCTAATGGCCATAGGTGTAATTGGTTGGAGTTTGGGGACATGCTTAACAGGTATTGCCCAGGGTTTTTCGTTTATGATTTTTTGTCGGGTTATGGTTGGGTTAGGAGAAGCAAGTTTCGGTGCCATTGGTCCAGCGGTTATTTCGGATGCCTTCGAAGCCAAAAAACGCAATAAGGCAATTACCATTTTTTCGCTGGCTGTTCCATTAGGGGCTGCGCTGGGCTTTGCATTAGGTGGGCTAATTGCCGCACAGTTGGGTTGGCGTAATGCCTTTTTTATTACAGGTATTCCCGGATTTTTCTTGGCCGCCCTGTTGTTTTTTATTCCTGAACCTGAACGAGGTCAAAGTGAAGAAAAGGAAGTTTCAAAGGAAAAAATCACCGTGAAGCGCTTGTGGTCCTTGTTTTCCAATCGAGAATATCTCTTTGTAAACTTGGGGTATATCTTTTACACCTTTGCGATGGGGGCTTTTTCCTTTTGGGGTCCTGCATTTTTGAGTCGTGTGCATGGAATGGATATTGCCGATGCTTCGCTCTTTCTAGGTCCAACCTTAGTGGTGGGAGGAATCCTTGGGACCTTGATTGGGGGATATTTTGCCAATAAATGGCGAGAAAAGAGTCCTTCAGGCTATGCCAAACTCTTGTTGATTTCTGTATTGTGTGCGGTGCCTTTTTCTTTTATTTCATTTCTGACTGAGAATACCTTGCTGAGTATGATCTGTATAGCACTATCCTTAATTTTCTTATTCCAGTCTACAGGTCCAATAAATACGGTGATTGTAGAAAGCGTAGCCCCGAACATGCGCGCATCGGCTATGGCCATTTGCATCTTTATGATTCATGCCTTTGGTGATTTGTGGTCGCCTGAGTTGGTGGGAAGGGTGTCCGATCAATTTGGAGGAAATCTTCGCATTGGTATGCTGATTTTACCAGGCGCCTTCCTGTTAGCCGGATTATTTTGGTATTTCTTGGTTAAAGAACAGGATAAAAAAGGTGAGCAAGTGAGTTAGGTCGATTCGCGGAATTACGCTGTTCCACGGGAATTCAATTCCCGTGGAACAGAATCACTTCCCGTTTACGTAATCAATCAGGTATTGGAACGGTTCGTTGAGCGTTCCTTCAAAGGTGGTTTCTGAAGCGCGATGAATGATTTGATCCGGGTCCTCACCCAACAATCGTGGAAATACGTGCTTTAACAATTCACTTCCAAAATCCTCAGAGGCATCTTTAGGTAATTCACAGGGTAAATTGTCTACGGCCATCACAGCCACCGCATTGGCTTCCATCATATCGCATTCTTCGTTGGTGTTTGGATTCCAACCATACATTGAATTCCCAATTTTTGACGGACGAATGGTACATGCAATCGGACCTGCAATGTCACAAGAGATGTCCGCTACTACCTTTAAGCGACTCGCTGCTTGGAAATCTGCTTGCGTAAGGAGTACAGGGGCTTTATTATCCCAATAATGACAAGGAACATACATATCTGAGCTTAGCGCATATTGATTCAATATCGACCGGTATTCAGAAGGATTGGCATAAAATGCGGCTTTTTCGAATCCTCCGTTGCCATCACGATAATAATCAGCTGCTTCCAGTTGACAATATACGGGTTCATTGAAGGTTTGTGTTAGGTATTCTTCGGGACTTACTTCCTTAATGGGCAATAAATCAATGATTTCTTTGGCGCCATGTCCAACACGACCAAATCCCGTGACAAGACATCTGAAATTCTTAGGAAGTTCTACCTTTTTCAATTCTTCTTCAACTTCTTTTCGATCATGGCATGCATGCGCTGGTTTTAACGAATAGGTTCCATGCTTTAATCCATAAGTTAGAAATCCATTGTAGCAGCCAACAATTCCTGCATAGCGACCAAATCCAATTAAACGCGTTCGGTATTTATCCTTTATCACCTCGTAATCGATTAATCGAATTTTTTGGTCCAATAAGGCTCGCAGTAATTCTCGATTGTATGGCTGTTTTTTAATGGTGTGTGAAAAGAACATAAACGTTTTCCCTGGAATCAATGCAGGAATAGGAACTTCCTTTACACCAAGAATAATATCGCAATCCGATAAGTCATCAACCACTTCAACCCCATGATCAAGATAATCCTGATCAGTAAATGTGCGAATAGGGCTAGATTGCACCACTACTTCGGCCTGAGGATACATCGTTTTTAGTACCTTACATTGATAAGGGGTAAGCGGGGTTCTGAAATCTGGTGGGACTTTCCCTTCTTTAATTACGCCAATACGAATTGGTTCCATGCGTGTTATTTTTGCAAGTAAGCGTCAATAAATTCTCTAACACAGCCTTTTCCACCTTTAGTGGATAAAATAATGGAGCATACGGATTTTACCTCGTTTACTGCATCCGAAGGACACGCTGCCAGTCCAACACGGTTCATGACTTCTAAATCATTAACATCATCTCCAATGATGGCCACATGTTTCAACTCAATACCTAGTTCATCGCACCAGGATTTGAGGATCTCCATTTTCGCTTCTTGTCCTACATAGCAATGACTTATGCCTAATAATTCGGCACGTTTCTGCACCATGATTTTTGTGAATCCAGAGGAAATAATCCCAACCTTAAATCCTTTTTTTGTCAGACCTATAATTCCTAAGCCATCCTTGGTATTAAATTTTTTTATTTGGTCGCCGGATTCTGTCCAATACATGCCACCATCGGTCATTACCCCATCAACATCTAAAATCAACAGCTTGATGTCCTTCAATTTCTTTGCAATATGATCGGCATGAAATAGGGGTTTGAATAGGAGCGACATAAGATCAAGGGTGTATTCATCAGCAATCGCTTCCAGGTCGTACAAGGTCAATTCTTTAACTTCATCAACTTCTAAATCCGCCAAGAAATCATTGAAATGCATTCCATGTTTGGCGCACAATCCTTTAATATTTTGTTCTAGATACATCATACGATTTGATACCCAACCGCCGCAGCTACAGGTTTTAATTCGTGATACAATTGTTCAAATGCTTCATAGGTCAATTGCTGAGAAGCATCCGATTTTGCCACCTTGGGATTTGGGTGCGTTTCAATCAGTAATCCATCAATTCCCATGGCAACGCAGGCTTTTGCTAAGGGAGCAACGCCGTATGCATACCCCATAGCGTGTGAAGGGTCCAGAATCACCGGAAGATTGGTGTATTCTTTTAACCACGCCACCCCACATAAATCTAGGGTAAAGCGTGTTCCCGTTTCAAATGTTCTAATGCCGCGTTCACAAACCATGACGTCTTGATTTCCGCCAGACAATACGAACTCAGCTGCTTGAACTAATTCTTGTAGGGTTGTTCCAAAGCCACGTTTAATCAGCACCGGTTTATTGATCTTAGCACATGCTCTTAAGATTCCTTGGTCATACATGGCTTTAGCACCAATCTGAATGATGTCAGTATGTTCAATGATTTCATCAATGTGTGTGGCATCTCGAGCTTCTGTGATTACCGTTAGCCCATGTCGTTCACGCATTTTAGCCAACAGTTTTAGCCCATCTAATCCCATGCCTTGAAAAGAATACGGACTGGTTCGCGGTTTATAGGCACCTCCACGTAGGGTATTTAAGCCAAGGGACTTTAATAAGTGTGCAGCACTTTCAATTTGCTCTTCCGATTCTACCGAACACGGACCACCGATGAGTACGGTATGATTTGTTTGGCCTCCAATCGTGGTAGGTCCGAAACTAATGGTGCGCGTTTCCGCCTTATACCCTATGCTCGCTAATTGCATATCATTCGGGAAAACCCATGATGCTTCCGCATGTTCAACCAATCCAGCGGGAACCTCTTTCATAGAAGAGCCAGTAATTAGTGTATGTGCGCCATCGTAAATATGAAAGGCTTTATGAGTTGCTGCCAGTTGTTCGGCTTGCGCTCCGCTTAGGGTTGATTTTAGTTTTATGATCATATTTCACCTTTTATCAGGTTAACAAAATTAATGATGCCTACGGCTTGATGTTGTTCATTCACCACCGGTAGATACATCACGGGGAAGTTCGTGCGTTTTAATACCTGCAATAAATCTATAACTGATTGCTTAGCAGAGATGGTCAATGGATTTCGATTGACAAGCGATTCTGGTGTAATGGTTTGCTTGTTTTTTATCTGATTTAATAGGGCTTTCCGAATGTCGGCACTTGATACAATCCCCACTAAGGCGTCATGTTCATCTGTTACCAAACAAAACCCGAGACTGCCAGATTCAATAATTTCAAGAATTGATTCCGTAGAACAGGTAGCTATCTGAACTACCGGACATTCCTCTAAGGGTATCATGAAATCTGCGATTTGATAGGCAGAAGCGTGATTGCGTGTGGTTAAATTCATTAGGGCATGACCAATACTCGGTCCTTTGAACAAATACGAACCTGAAACAGCGGTACTCACTCCCATGTTTCTTAGGATGAAGGATACTTCTCCGTTAACGCCACCATCCACATGAATGGATTTGTTGGGATAGCGTTTCCTAAAGGTTCTAATTTTTTTAAAATTCTCTTTATCGAATACACCGCCGGATTGGCCTGGCACCGTGGCCATAATAAGAATA
>JBEGMB010000274.1:0-12734 GCA_041183245.1 Bacteroidota bacterium | reverse complement strand
ACTTAGCGGGGTAGAAGTTGGTCCTTCTCCGGATTGGTTAAAAAATCGATTAGCTGCACTTGGAACGGCGAGCATCAATAATATCGTTGATTGTGCGAATTACGTGATGTACGAACTTGGTACGCCGCTTCACGCTTTTGATGCGCGTTACTTCTCTGAATCATTAACTGTTCGACAGGCACATACTGATGAAACCCTAGAGACCTTGGACGGTGTTGAACGAAAACTACGTCCTTCAGATTTAGTAATTGATGGAAACGGTGTGGCGCATTGTCTTGCTGGCGTGTTGGGTGGTAAGATTTCCGGAGTAAGTGAAAAAACTACGGATCTACTTATTGAATCCGCATACTTTAATCCGTCAACGATTCGTAAAACGGCAAAACATCATGGCATCCATTCCGATGCAAGTTTTAGGTTTGAACGCGGAGTAGACCCTGATTTAACGGCGTTTGCACTACAAAGAGTAGTTTTCTTGATCCGTTCCGTTGCGGGAGGAACCCTTAATTATATGCAAGAAATTAAAGCCTTCTCAACCCCTGCAATTGATGTAGTGCTTGATTTTGAAACCATCAATAAGCAATTAGGTACCTCACTTACGGATGAGCAACTATCTGGAATTCTAAGTTCACTTGATTTCACTCCAAGTAACGAAACGACCTGGAAAATCCCTAGATATCGTGCGGATGTAAAACGTACCATTGATGTTACCGAAGAGATTATTCGAATCGCTGGATTTGACGCCGTTCCAACACCAGAAAAATGGAACTTCTCCGTTCCAGTTTCAGAAACGTTTTCAGCGGAAGCAACACGTCAAAAGGTATCGGTTATGTTAGCCGCGAATGGATTTAATGAAATTCTGAACAATTCCTTAACCAAGGCATCTAACGCAACATTAACTACAAGCAAACAAGATGGAAAACCTGTGGTTTTGAAAAATCCCTTGAGCCGTGATTTATCCATTCTTCGTACATCCATGTTTTTTGGAGCCTTAGAAACCTTGACTTACAATAAAAATCGTCAAGCCGGAAACATCAAATTGTTTGAATTCGGTCATACCTATCACAGATTTGGCGAACGAACCGTGGAAAAATCAACCTTGGCTCTAGTACTTACCGGAACGCATGAACCCGATTCATGGATGGGATCTCGTCCCTTCTCATTTTTCGACATTAAAAGTGAGGTTATGAATTTAATTCAAGGGTTGAATCCAAATACTATCGAAGAAGTTGCCTTAAGCGAAGACACTCCGTTTTCTGAGGGAATTGAAATCAAAGTAAACGGTAAACCCTTGGCTACTCTTGGAAAAATATCAGAATCCTGGTTAAAAATCGTAGAGTTTAAACAAACTGTATATGGAGCGACGATCGATTGGAAACGTTGGGTTGAACTGAGTAAATCCATTGCTGATCGCTTCATAGAAATTCCAAAAACATTCATTGTTCGTCGAGATTTTGCGTTGCTCTTGGATTCCAGCATTCAATATGCGGAGTTAGTTAAGGCTGCGAAGAAAGCAGCATCTACTCGTTTGATCTCAACGAATTTGTTTGATGTGTACGAAGGCGATAAAATCGAGGCTGGCAAAAAATCCTATGCGTTATCTTTCCATTTTAGAGACGCCGAGAAAACCTTAACAGATGCTGAAATCGATCAAGAAATGCGTGCCATTCGAACGTGTTTTGAATCCGAATTTGGAGCCCAACTCAGATAATCAATAGCTTTTTAGGATTTGTACCCTAATATTTTAAGATAATCATCTGCCGTCTGTTCCTCACTGAAGAGTTGTGTGACAATTTTTTCATTTTCATCGCGAGAAATCAAAATATGTCTTGGTTCTGGAATTAGACAGTGTTTTAATCCGCCATAGCCACCGATGGTTTCTTGATAGGCTCCCGTATTGAAAAAACCAATGTACAACGGATTATTTTTCTCAAATTTCGGCAAATAGATCGCATTCGAATGTTGCTCTGAATTATAGTAATCGTCGCTATCACAGGTTAATCCACCCAACAATACACGTTCATAATCTTCTTGCCAACGGTTAATTGGTAGCATGATAAAGCGCTGATTGATTGCCCAGGTATCCGGAAGGTTGGTCATGAACGAAGAATCAATCATATTCCATTTCTCTCGGTCGTTTTGCTGCTTTTGATGTAAAATACTGAATAGCGCTCCCCCGCTCTCCCCTACGGTAAAGGATCCAAATTCGGTAAAAATATTAGGCTCCGGAATGTCATTATCGGTACACACCCGTTTGATTTGTTGTAAAATCTCACGAACCATATAGGCATAGTCAAAATCAAATGCCAGGGATTTCTTAATCGGAAAGCCTCCCCCAATGTTGAGTGAATCCAATTCTGGACACAACTTCTTTAAGTCACTGTAAATTCGTAAACATTTAGTTAATTCATTCCAGTAATATGCCGTATCATTTATTCCTGTATTAATGAAAAAATGGAGCATTTTTACCTTAATTCTTGGATTGTCTTTCAGTACAGACTTATAAAACGGTACAATCTCACGATAACGCATACCTAAACGTGAGGTATAAAACTCAAACTTAGGTTCTTCTTCCGCTGCAATTCGAATTCCAATAGATAAATCTCTATCGGTAGCGGCTAACAAGTTTCGAACTTCTTCGGCGTTATCAACCACTGGAACAACCTTTAAAAAATCAGCATTTATTAATTTGGCTATACTTTCGATGTATTTTGCTGGCTTGAAGCCATTCGAAATCACATAAGTTCCCTCTTTAAGTTTACCGGAATCAACCAAGTTGTTTACAATGTCAATATCGAACGCAGAAGAGGTTTCAATATGTACATCATTCTTCATAACCTCATCCAGAATAAAAGCAAAATGGCTACTTTTTGTACAATACGAATAATAATATTTCCCTGCGTATCCTTGGTTATTAATGGCTTCACGAAACCACCCTTTGGCACGTTGGATGTTATTTGAAATTTGGGGTAGGTAATTGAACTTTAACGGAGTGCCATACTCCTGGATTAAGCGCATCAAGTCAATTCCATGAAAAAACAAGCGATCTTCACGTAAATTGAATTCATTTTGAGGAAAATCAAACGTTTGATCAATAAGGTCTATGTATTTTGTCCGCATCGGTTATGGCATCAATTAAAAGTTCAAGTGGTCGAGCAACTACTGCTCGGTCGGCCCATATTACGATGGGACGTTGGATTAGTTTCGGAAATCGAATCATAAGATCAAATAATTCCTCGGTTGTAAGTGTTTTTCCTTTAACATGGGTTTTATAATCAGGCTCCTCGGTACGAATCCATTGTTCAGGACCAAGACCTAGCGATTCCGATATGTGCTTCAACTGTTCTAAAGTTACTCCCGAGTTGATATAGTCGATTACCGTGACCTCATGTTGGTTAGTTGTTAACCAATCAAGCGCACAGCGGCTCTTGCTACACCGAGGGTTATGGTAGATGGTATATTTCACGCTGCAAAGTTAGGGAAGCTATATAAAGTAATTAGTATTTTCTTATGAAATTTATCCATGCGATTCGAAATCGAACCAAGGGAATTAAAATGGGCGCCAAACAGTTCACGATCCATCGCTGGTTACGTTGGAAAAATGAATATTTTTCTATGCGCTTTTGAAGAAACAGCGAGGTCATTACCGTTGCACAAATTCGTTTTTTTTGTTTGCTAAATTCAGGACGTAAGACATCTACCAATAATACAATACGAGCTTGACCTGTTTGATTCCACGTTTCATGGGTATATGCATCCATGAACCAAATAAAGTGACCTTCTTTCCAAGATTGTTCCGCTTCCTTCACACGAATGCCTGCTTGAGGCAAGGTTGTTGGAATCGATATCCCAAAGTGGCCTCGATAAATTGCATTGGTATCTCCCATGTGAGGAAGAATACTGCTGTTGGCATCCAAGACATTAATTGAAAGGGTTAAAAGTTCTGGATGATTTTTAAGAATGGATGAGAGCACCGGTAAATCCTCTTGGTTTTTGTTGAATTGAATCCCCCACCAGGCTAAGGAAAGTGTATGATATCCTTTACCATGCTGCACCATCGATTGTTTAAAATAAGGTATGGTCTCTCGTTGCGCTAAGAACGCGTGCACCTCTTTTTGTATTGCATCAAATTGAGCGGTAAAAGCCTTTGTACATGCAATGTCTATTTCATCCACAAAGGCAGGCTCATCCCCTTCGTAGTGAGCAGGAAAAGACCATAAGCTAAACCAAAGTGGCGTTTTCATGCCCTAAAGGTACGAGATTGTTAAAAACTCGATGGAATTCGTATGAAAACACGGAATCGTACCCGAAAATTGTTGCTAATTTTGATATTCACTCTTTTTCCATGTCTTATCTCGACGAACTTAATGACAGCCAACGTGTAGCAGTAGAGCATATTTATGGTCCATGCATGGTTATTGCCGGTGCAGGATCGGGTAAAACTCGAGTACTCACCTACCGCATTGCGCATATGATTGAACAGGGAATCGATCCGTTCAACATTATGGCACTAACCTTTACCAATAAAGCAGCAAAAGAGATGTCAGAGCGTATTGGAAGGATTGTTGGCGGCTCAGAAGCTAAGAGCATTACCATGGGTACGTTTCACTCTGTTTTCTCCAGAATTCTGCGCTACAATGCAGACCGCATTGGATTTCCTACGAATTTCACGATTTACGATACGCAAGACTCAAAGAGTTTAATTAAGGATATCATTAAAGAATTGCATTTAGATGATAAGACCTACAAGACCAGTGGCGTATTTGGACGAATTTCAGCAGCAAAAAACAACTTAGTATCTCCAGAGGCCTATTGCGGAAATGAGCAAATTCAAGCAGAAGACCGCATGTCGCGCAGACCAGAATTAGGTCGAATTTACACGCAGTATGCCAACCGTTGCCAAAAGGCTGGGGCTATGGATTTTGACGATTTGTTATTCTTCACGAATATCTTATTGACGGACCATCCCGATGTCTTGCATTATTATCAGCAGAAATTCAAATACATCTTGGTAGATGAGTATCAAGACACCAATTTCGCACAGTATCTGATTGTAAAGAAATTAGCTGCGGCCTATGAAAATATTTGTGTAGTCGGTGATGATGCCCAAAGTATTTATTCGTTCCGAGGGGCTAACATTGAGAACATCTTGAATTTCAGAAAAGATTACCCGGATTTCAACTTATACAAACTAGAACAAAATTACCGTAGTACTCAGAATATTGTCGATGCTGCGAACAGTGTAATAAAAAGAAATCAAGACCAAATCAAAAAGAACGTTTGGACAGAAAATGGGATAGGAAAACCAATTTCCGTAGTCCGCACCCTTACAGACAATGAGGAAGGTCGTGTCATTGCACACAAAATATTCGACCTGAAACAATCGGTGGTGGAAAGCTACAACGATTTTGCCATTTTGTATCGTACCAATAAGCAATCTCGTTCTTTTGAGGAAGCCTTACGGAAACTGAATATCCCCTACAAGATTTATGGAGGACTTTCCTTTTACCAACGGAAAGAAATAAAAGACGTGCTTTCTTATTTCAGACTTACAGCGAATCCGCACGACGAAGAGGCCATGAAGCGCGTAATCAATTATCCGAAGCGCGGGATTGGAAAAACGAGTGTAGAAAACCTCATCATTGCTGCGGGCCGACATGGCGTAAGCATGTGGGAAGTCATGGATGATTTTCAAACGTATTCTGCGGATTTAAATGGTCCTACTAAACAGAAAATCACGGATTTTATGACCATGATCAAGAGTTTTCAAGCGGAGCTTAACAAAGCGGATGCCTATACCCTTGCCGAGCGCATCATTAAATCAAGTGGAATCTTCCAAGAACTAAATGCAGAGAAAGAAAAAGGTCCAGAGGAAGTGGAACGGATTCAAAACATTGAAGAATTATTAGCGGGTATAAACGAATTCACTAAGGGTGGCGACGAAGATGAGCCCAAGACCTTAGCTGAATTCTTGATGGATGTGTCCTTATTAACCGATGCGGACCAAGAAAAAACGGAAGATAAAAACCATGTGTCGCTCATGACCATCCACTCGAGTAAAGGCTTGGAATATCCACATGTTTTCATTGTTGGAATGGAGGAGAATTTATTCCCTTCTCAAATGTCAATTAGCTCTAGAAGTGATTTAGAAGAGGAACGGCGACTCTTTTACGTGGCAATTACCCGTGCCATGGAATCATGTACCTTATCGTACGCTGGTTCAAGATTCCTTTGGAATCAATCTATCAAATGTGAACAAAGTCGGTTTATTGACGAAATCGATCCGCAATTTGTTCATTTTGAAACCCCTGTGCGAAGTCAACAAGGGCGTTCATTAATGGGCGGTGGATTTGAACGCAGTTTTACCGGTGGCTTGAATACCAAATTGAATACGCCGAGCATGCCCAAATCCTTGAAATCGATATCCGAAGTAAAGGCTTCTTCCCCTTCAAATTCGAACGAATTCAACAACATCATGGTTGGAACACACGTGGAACATTCACGTTTTGGGAAAGGACGAGTAACGCAGCTCGAAGGGAGTGGAGCGGATAAGAAAGCAGTCATCTTCTTTCCCCATCACGGATCTAAGACTGTACTGCTTAAATTTGCCAACTTAACGGTTATATAATTTTCATGCAGTTCCAGGTTGGCGAATCGGTCTCCATGCTTCACGAATCGGGAGCCTATACAATAAAGGAACTTTCCGATTCGCATGCGCATGTATTGGATGAATTCGGATTTGAATACCGTATTCCAATTAGCTCGTTAATCAAACGAACACCCATACAAGGTGAGGTAGAAAATAAAGAACCCTTAGTCACGCCAAACGCAACCAAAAAACAAGCTATTTCTTCCATTCCGACCTTAGACCTTCACGCAACCGCGTTGGGAATTGACGGCATGCCGCCGAATGAATTACTCGAAACGAAGCTCAGTTATTGCCGTAGCTTTTTAAACCAATGTATTGCAAATCGCCAAGCTAAAGCCTTGATTATTCATGGGGTTGGTGAAGGTGTATTAAGAATGGCTGTACGCCAATTACTTCGTGGCAAGAAAGGTATTAGTTTTCATGATGGAAATTACTCGAGCCGCGGCGTGGGGTCCACCTTGGTAGAAATTCGATTAAGCGAAGCCAGTAAATTTTAAGTAATTTCGTTAGTGCTGAGTAATCGCCCCTTTTTCTCCTTGAGGAATTTCAAAAACCCAATCATAAAATCCGATAAAATGACTTCCGGTGAAACCCATCTTTTTGTAGTGGGATGCTGGAAATGTCAATCGATTTTGAGCTGACAATCCATTCGCTTTTGTTTGCGGTGCAACTCCGTCCTGAAGGCAAGGCGCTTGCTTTCTAGCGCCTTTTGGTATGCTTCCATATTGATAAACAGCACGCCACTCTGACTGAATTAATTTTCCTGTTTCCGCATTCTCGGGCGCAAAGATATAGTACTCACCAAACACACATTTATTCCGTAAGGATTCAACAATACCCAAGGAGTAAGCATATCCCATGCTGTGTGCTACAATAAATAGCGTGTCGTTTCCGGAATTCCCAGGAACTTCATTTAGTAATTGATAGAGGTTTCTGCCTGCAATACGTCCGTTTTTGCGTCTTAAATTAAACCCTTTTTTATTCGGTGAAAATGGCAACATATCTAAAGTTTCAAGTTTAGTGCCTGCGGTTGTTTTGGAGTACTTGCATCGATGCTTACCCTTGCACGCTTTGGGGTATTCGGCAGCAGCCTTGGCGAAATTAAAAACAGACCTATGGTTTGAGCTTGCTACGGAATGATGGCCATCCGCATAGTAAACTTCATTCGGTTTAATTCGATTCATAATACGTTGATCAAAATTGCCCCAAGGTCTCCAATAATCGAACCGGTCTGTTGCAAACAAAACATTAGAAGAATTAGGGAATTCTACTCCATTGTTTCCAATTTGCATCAGTGCCTGCTCTGGTGTTCCACCGTTTGCAACCGGACGATAACCGTTCACAAATACAAGAATTCGTCGGGCAGGATCAGGCTCAGAATACTTGTGTGTAATGTTTACTTTAGCGTAATTGTAGACCTCCTCCTTAATGAAATTTCCTTGCTCATCAATTACCTTGTATACGATCAAATGCGTTTGCGCCTTCCCTTGAAAGGACTTAATTGTCAAACGGTCTGAATCATATAAAAATTTCATTGATTCGACCTTCCCCTTTGATTTCCTTACTTCGAAATACAACACGTGTTTCAGGCGCTTCATTTCCCACGTATTTTTTCTCTTCACATAGGTCTCCCAATATGAATGGTTAGCTTGCTGATTGACCACAGCGTTACTCGAAGTCAGGTGATGAATAAACTGTTTGGTGTCTATATTCCCAACATTGCTGTAAGAGGAGGAATTAAAGAACCACCGTTTATACAATTGATCGGAAGATAAAAAAACAAGATAGCCAATGAGTAAAAAAATACCCCATAATACCAATCGAAGGAAAAAGAAAGCAATCTTGGAATGCAATTTCAAACTTTTCTCGGCACGCTGTTTGACCTTTTTTCTAAAAATCAGCATGATAAAAAACACAAGGAAAACCAGACCTACATGAATAGGAGCTATGAACCGAGAATCGGTGCGATAAAACGGGCGAAGCCAGTAATTATCAATATCTAAATTAACCTTTCCTGCATTTCGCTTAAAGGGTAATCCTATATAGTTCCCAAATACCTTCCCGTCGTTATTTTCATTCCAAAAAGCAAACGCTACCATACCGTTTGTTGATCCCAAATTCTCTGTTTCATCATGAAAAAGAAAATAAGAATCTTGTCGCCTTTGAAGCGAATCTTTGGTCCCTAATTGTTCAGAAAGGGCGTCCAATGCTTTTTTATTTTTCCCTTGCTGATCCGCAGCCGCTATCAAGAAATACGTGGCGAACCTGTTGGTAAATGTATTTTTTGGTGCTAGAGAAAGAAACATAATGTGTTTTCCGGGTATAGCGAATCCCGTGTGTAATGAATCCTCATGATTTCTTGAAACAAATACGTAATAATCCAATTTAGTGCGGCGATGAGACGAATTAAAAAATCCATCCCTTATTGCTCTCATGTCTGTTGAAAAGAACGGAACTGAATCGCTGTAATTAATAGCAGGCAACTTACCTATTCTCGGATGTTTGTATTGATCAATACTTACTTCCACACCGTATGACCGAGCAATTTGCTGTATTTCAATAGATTGTTCAGGGCTTATATCCGCGCCCATTTCGGTTTGAACGAAATGAATACGCAGTGAACTCTGAGCATGCACAACGCATGTCAGGAATAGAAAAAAGAAAAGAGAAAACTTCGAAATTATACTAGAGGTGCAAAAACGCTTTTTTCGATAAGAGTTCATCATTGGTCTCGCGGTAATTTGGATCATCAACACAACAATCTACTGGACAAACTGCCGCACATTGCGGTTCATCATGAAAACCAACACACTCTGTACATTTATTGTGAGTAATGTAGTAAACATCCATGCTTACAGGCTCATTCGCCAAGAGCGCATCTACCAATGTTCCTTCAGGTGTGGTAATCATTCCTGATAACGATGTACCATCCGCATATTTCCATTCGGCACCCCCTTCATAAATTGCATTATTCGGACATTCAGGCTCACAAGCCCCACAATTAATACACTCGTCCGTAATCATTATTGCCATGACAAATCCTATTTTATTTTGCAAATATACACAGGCTTTACTAAAAGCCGACTATTTCAACGTAAGCTAAACGAACTTTACACTACTTTTGTTCGATGATTCGTCAGCAACTTATATCCGACCTTGCTCAACTTGGACCGTGGCTAAATAGCCTAGGCTCCACTGAAACACCGCAATCAGAAATCTTTTCCCCTGAATTAAGCGACACTTTTAAGGCGGTCATATCACGTGAAATATATAGAAATGGGTGGTTTGAACCCCGAGAGGTCAAGCAATCATTGAAAGGACTTTCAAGCTGGTTAAATCACGAAACATTAAACGCTTTTTCAAGTCCATATGCCTATCATGAATTCCGTCCAAGCTTGGGATTAATCTTAGCTGGAAATCTCCCGATGGTTGGGTTTCACGACATCCTTTGCGGTCTGCTCAGTGGATGTAAGCTTCAAATCAAATTGAGCTCAGATGACCAGCAACTCATTCCATTAATTGTTCGTGGTTTATCAGAACTCAATCCTTTATATGCTGATTTGATTCAACTAAATCCTCCAAAGCTTAGTGGTTTTAACGCCGTAATTGGAACAGGAAGTGATTCTACCCTACTCCATTTTCAATCTTACTTTAAAAACATCCCGCATTTACTGCGAGGGAATCGCACCTCCGTTGCAATCCTAAGTGGAACTGAAACTCCGCAAGAATTACATGCCTTAGGGCACGATATTTTTCAATACTTCGGCAGGGGATGTCGTAATGTGACCCACCTCATTGTACCCGAAGGATATTCATTCGATGCTTTTTTCGAGGCGATTCTACCATTTCAAACTGTAATTCAAAACAAAAAATACGGCAACAATTACGACTATAATAGAGCCATTCACTTGTTGAGTAAGCAACCCTTATTAGACAATGGATTTTTATTATTACTTGAATCCACGGCATTGCATCCTCCCTTGGCGATGATACATTACCATACCTATTCCCACCGTTCGGAAGCCATTGAATACATTAATCAACACCGTGATAAAATTCAATGCGTTTCAGGTACCATAGAAGTGCCTTTTGGGAAAACCCAACAACCACGAATCGATGATTTCGCCGATGGAATTAATACCATGGAATGGCTTGAACATGCACTGAAGTGATGCGGATTTTATACTTTTGTAGCTATGGCAATTTTTGGAGATTCAATTATATATAAGACTAGAGAAGAAATAAACGTCATGCGTGAAGCTGCTTTGATTGTAAGTCGTACGCTTGGAGAAGTAGCAAAACACATGAAACCAGGAATTACCCCGGCTTTTTTAGATCAAATGGCTGAAGATTTCATACGTAGCCAGCATGCGATTCCCGGTTTTAAAGGCTTATATGGCTGTCCGAGTACCTTATTGATTTCGGTAAATGAAGAAGTAGTTCATGGGCTTCCAACCCAACGGCCGATTCAATCCGGTGACATTGTTTCTGTAGATTGCGGAGCTGTGTATAAAGGATATTACGGGGATCACGCCTATACGTTTGAAGTAGGAGACGTGAGCGATGAAAAACGCAAGCTATGTAAAGTTACCAAGGAATGTCTATACCTCGGAATCGGGGCTTGTAATACGGCAAATCGCATAGGAGACATTGGATATGCTATTCAACAACATGCTGAGAAGCATGGATTTAGTGTTGTACGGGATTTAGTTGGTCATGGCTTAGGAACCAAACTACATGAAGAACCACAAGTACCGAACTATGGCAGACAAGGTCATGGAAAACGGATCCAAAACGGCTTAACCATTGCCATTGAACCTATGATTAACATGGGGACCTTTCAAGTGAAAACCCTTGATGACCAATGGACCATTGTAACAGAAGATGGCTTACCAAGTGCCCATTTTGAACACGATGTTGCTGTAATTAATGGAAAAGCCGAAATCTTATCCACGTTTGATTATATCTATGAAGCCCTAAAACTGTAATGGAGAAATCAGTTAAAATTGCGATCGTAGTGTTTTTAATTGTGTTGGCTTATGCCACCAGTGTATTTCTTGATACGGGTTTCTGGATTGTTCCATTCCCTTTGTTCAGTTATTTGTTGTTTGTGGTTGTAGTAGGAAGCATCGTTCAAGATAAATTGAATATAAAGTCCTATGTACCACTTTTAACCTTAGTTTTATTACGTTGCATTGGCAATCCATTCACATACACCTTTTTCTTAGATGAAGCGTCGTACTATGAATTCACAGAAGGGCTCACCCTGTCATTATTCCGCATATTAGAAACCCTTAGCGTGTTCCCCTTGGTCATTCTTACCGTGGGATTTAAAGGGATTCAACAAAAAATTACAGCACTGGCCTTGTGTTCGGTGTACATTTTAACCTTAACTCCGCCGCTAGAACTCTTGAATTATTCCTTTTTTACGGTATTCGTACTTACCTTGATTTACATCAAAAACAAGCATCTGACCATCCCAGCGCTCCTCCTCTTGGCGATTTTCGATTTACTTGAAGGGTATAGCGTGTTGTTTGCTTGATTTTTCTTAGCGAAAAGAAAGGGATAAAATAATCAAAACGACCGTACTGCCCGAACTAAGGTCTTACTGGTTTTGTCGTAGTAATTCGTTGGTTTGGAGTCATAAAAACTAAAAAACCATGCCGAAGCTGCATTAGATTCTGTTGAAGACCAATAAAGATTCATTTCCACCTGATCGGTGTTCGGGATTTCACTCAGCGCTCGTTCCACGGTGAATAAATTAGTGTTGATGGCTTGAAGCTCAAAAATGGCAGGTAGATACCAATCATCAAAGCCCTCACTGACATACGAATCGCATAGTCCTGCGGCCTTTGTTGTGTCTCGGGTGGCGAACATAATGGCGGAGGTATTTGCCCGACCGTCCCACGAACTTTCGCAACTTTCAATATCCTTTTCTTTGTCACCCCACTCCGCCTCTCGGGTTAAGTTGGTTAAAGAAACTACCAATCCGTGTTGTATTCCAAGGCTATCCTGAAATAGATGAAATACAATTCCTCCCTCAGTATGTTGTCCAATATAATATGATTTTTGAGCTGTAACATTGCAC
>JBEGMB010000273.1:0-2645 GCA_041183245.1 Bacteroidota bacterium | reverse complement strand
GATTGTAACGATCAGAATAGTGCAATTCATCCAGGGGTACTTGATATACCGGGGAATGGAATTGATGAGGATTGCAGTGGCTTCGATGCACCAATTGTAGCTGCCCAACTCGGTCTATATGAGTTTACTCAACCTTCTGGCTGTCCTGTATTAGCAAATACGGTTACTACACAGCCTGCAAATGCAAGCTTCTCCATTTATACTAATGTTGGCGGAAGTTGTACGGCTGCTGCCAATGTATTTAACAACAATACATGGAATACCACGGGTACAATTAATTTGAATAACTATAACGAGTTTTCTGTTCAAGCTGATTCTTGTTTTGGTCTATCGTTAACTAAACTTGCGTTTACTCACAAGGTGAGTAACGTTAATACCATTCCAACATGGCATTTACGTTCCAGTGTAGATAATTTTGCAAATGATATTGCTTCTGATTCAATTACTACGAATGTTATTTTAAATGATACAGTGATCTTAGGTGCAGCTTTTTCCAATTTAAATCAAGTTACCTTTAGATTTTACATCACCGGAATTTCAACCGCTGGAGCTACATGGAGAAATGACAATGTGAGCCTTTGGGGCTTCATTAATTCAGTGCAACCACAAACGTTTTATGCGGATACGGACGGTGATGGGTTTGGTGATGCTGCCAATACCTTGCTTTCTTGTACCTTACCTGCGGGCTATTCAACAAACAATACAGATTGCGATGATTCAAATGCACAAATCAACCCGAACACCATTTGGTACTTGGATTCTGATCAAGACGGTTATGGTGACCCAATGAACTTTACTACCTCATGCCTAACTCCTCCAGGGACTGTATTGAATGGAGATGATTGCGATGATACCAACGCTCAATTGAATTTGTTGGATATGTATTATGTGGATGCTGATGGCGATGGTTTTGGGGATGAGGCTACCGGTGTTGAAACGTGTGCTCAACCAGCAAATACAGTAACAGTAGGTGGAGATTGTGATGATTCGAATGATCAAATTTATCCAGGTGCAACAGAAATCTGTGATGACTTAGATAACAATTGCGACGGAAATACCGATGAGGGCTTACCATCAATTACGTATTACGAAGACCTTGATGAAGATGGTTTTGGTTCAAATGTGTCTTTAGTTTCTTGCGATAGCCTTGGAGCTGGTTATGCGTTAATTACCGGAGATTGCGATGATGCAAACGACCAAGTGTATCCTGGTGCAACCGAAGTGTTGGATAATGGAATCGATGAAAATTGTGATGGGTTTGATAATTATGCTGGGTTAACAGGTGTATCAGTTCTTTCCATGGCATTAACACCAAATCCTTCGGAAGACGTTGTAACCATTACAGTGTCCAATAATGAGCAATTTGAGTTAACAATTTGCGATGTAACCGGAAAACGTATGCTTTCCTTGAAGAACATTGCGAATGGTGCGTCGGTATCTACTCGCTCATGGGCACCAGGAACATATTTTGTAACATTACGTCAAAATCAACAACAAATCGTTTCAAAATTAATGGTGAAATAAGTTGATTTTACCTGAAGTTATCAAAGCCGTCCTTGGACGGCTTTTTTTGTTTTATGAAACCCGTTAGGAATTCACTAATTTTATATCTGATTGTAACACATGATTGATTTATTCGTCATGGAATTAACCCTTTTTTATGCTAAAAAAAATACTTTTATTTTCACTAATTGCGTTGATTGGAAAAGCCTCCGCGCAATACTGGCAACAACAGGTTGATTATCGTATTGATGTCAAGTTGGACGACAAAACCCACCGGCTTTACGGGGAAATAGCCTTTGATTATTTAAACAACTCTCCGAGTACCTTAGATTCCTTATACATCCACGTATGGCCGAATGCCTATAAAAATGGAAAGAGTGCGTTGGCCGAACAGTTGGAAGGAGAAGGTAAGAAATTATCCACGATCGATACCGCCAAATTAGGTGGTATTTCTGCGTTAGATTTTAAAATTAATGGCAGTACCGTATCTTGGTCTTTTCATCCGGATCATGAAGATATCGTACTAATCAAATTAGCACAACCCTTAGCCCCTGGAAAACAGCTTACGCTAACTACACCGTTTATGGTTAAAATCCCTTCGGGTTCTATTTCTCGTTTGGGTCACATCGGACAATCCTATCAAATTACCCAATGGTATCCGAAACCTGCAGTATTCGATCACAAAGGATGGCATCCAATCCCATATTTAAATCAAGGAGAGTTTTATTCTGAATACGGTTCATTCGATGTATCGATTACTGTACCTAAGAACTATGTAGTTGGAGCTACCGGAGAGCTTCAGAATTCAACAGAGGCTTCCTTTTTAGATTCATTAGCGCAGGATACAAAAACACGAATCTCTGAAATTATAGCCCTGCCATCCGGAAATTTAAGGGATTCATTTCCGCCTTCTGCTTCCGAATGGAAAACACTTCGCTATTTACAGGATAAGGTGCATGATTTTGCGTGGTTTGCGGACAAACGATATAAGGTATTAAAAGGGTCTGTAAAATTGCCTGAATCGGGTCGAACTGTTACTACTTGGGCCCTGTTTACTCCGGCCAACGCCTTAAATTGGCAAAATGCGATTGAATATATTAATGACGGTACGTATTACTATTCAAAATGGAATGGGGATTATC
>JBEGMB010000272.1:0-4094 GCA_041183245.1 Bacteroidota bacterium | reverse complement strand
TTCTACTAATAAAATAGGAGCTACCTTGGTTTTATATCCATACAAATTCTGAATGTCCAAGTAGAAATTCATATTGAACTTATCCAAAAACAACTTCTTGTCGAGGCGGACATTTAATTGATGAAAACTCGCTTCGCGCTCAGTATTCAAGCGGCTGTAATCTAGTAAACCTACCCCATTAATGTTCCAGTTTGAAATTAAACTTGACGTTTCTATATCATATGGTGTATATGGAGAGCCTCCTGAAAACAACCAACGCATACCGAGCTCCCAACCTTTCTTAAAGCGTTTTCCACCCGTTAACGAAACGATGTGACGGCTATCCCATGCGGTTGGAACATACTCATCATTCTTATTTTTAAACTCAGAAATCACATAGGTATAGGCAACTACGGCATAAAACCCTTTATATAATTTCTGTTGGAAAAGGAATTCACCGCCATAAGTTCTTCCTTGAGACATACTTTTTACTGCCTCATTTCCAACCACACCGAAATCTGACCCTTGGTTTGCAAGACAAATGGAATCTTTTAAACTGAACGGATAGCGGTCATAATTTTTGTAGAATCCTTCCAATGTTAGCCTAGAACTTGCTTTGGTTCGGTACTCTGCGCCTACTACAAAATGATCCGCACGAATGTATTGAATGTCGTTTTGTTTATTAACCAAGTCCCCAAGAGCATTTCTATACCCTAAGATGGTAAACGCGGGGATCTGATGAAACCTAGAAACATTGGCATTCAAAGCCAAAGACTCATTTATTCGAAAATTCAAGGAGAGTGATGGAGATAATTGATTTAAGGGATTAGCCATTGTTTTTGAATAGTTTGAACCATCCATGCGCAAGCCAAACGAAGCGTTTAAGCGTTCCTTAAAAAACGACTGACTAACTTGGGTGAAGAACGCATATTTACTCAAGAATAAATCTGAAGTGTAGTCAATAACCACTGGAAAGCCTTGAATGGTAATGTTCGCGTACGTTTCATTTCGGTAGCGGGCATATTCATACCCAAGCCCAACATTCCATCTAAACCCATTTTTACGATAGGTATGTTCCATCCTTACCTTATTTTCAGCTTCGAATGAGGCATAGTTCTGCAATAAATTAGCAGGTGTTTCTATGAGGTCCTTGTATCGGTATGCTTTATTGTTTAACATATTTCTAGAAACTACGATATTCTGAACTGACTGTTCTGAGAAATGTTGATAGTTTATTCCGACCGTATAGTTCCATTGACTTTGCATTGGGATATTACCAAGAAGAAACTTGTTGTATTCAATTTGTGCGGTATCTGTCAATCCATCATTCACATTGGCATTTAGAGCAAATTGATCGATCGCACCTAAACCAATGAACGAAATTCGATTCTTCGCATTAAGGTCAAGGTTCACTTTATATTGAAAGTCGTTGTAGGTTGGTAAGATGGGTAATTTTAATGCTGCAAACAGGAACTGTAAATAGGAACGGCGTGCTGAAAAAATGAAGTTTGCTTTTTTCCCGAGAGGACCATCAAACGTCAAGGCGGCATCGCTTGAGCCCAATGCGAAATTCGTAATTAACCCATCTTCGTTCCCATCCTTTTGTTTAAAGGCTAGGACACTACTTAACCCGTTGGCACGATTGGCAGGAAAAGCTCCCGAGTAAAAATCAACTTCGTTGATAAAGTTCACATTCAATAAACCAACCGGACCTCCACTGGATCCTTGCGTAGCAAAGTGGTTAATGTTTGGTACTTCAATTCCATCAAGGTAGAATTTATTCTCACCAGGAGAACCACCGCGAATAATAATATCGTTTCTAAACGTTGCTCGAGAAGCTACACCAGGTAGTGCTGCGATTACTTTACTCACATCCCTGTTGGCGCCGGGAAGACGTTCTATTTCGGTCGCGTTCAGGGTTTTTAGGGAAACCGGGGACTCTGTATTTCGTTGAAATTTTGGTCCTTTTACTACAACTTCATCTGATTCCTTACCAGAAACGAGTTCTTCCATTTGGAAATCAAGCGTAATGGAACGAGCATTGGTTACCGAAATTTCATTTTGAAATGCGGGTTTAAACCCGGTAGCAGTAGCTCTAAACGTATAAATTCCTGGAGGTAATTTAGTGAATTCATAATTCCCTTCGGCATCTGAAACGGTTCCTGTAGATAATTCTACAATTAATATTTTCACTCCATCAAGGGCTTGATTATTCGTTAGATTTACGGTCTTACCTCGAACGATGCCATTCTGAGCAAGGGTTAACAAAGGGGAAAGAAGTAATAAAATAAAAAGGCCTCGCATGCTGTTGATTTTATTTCAAAACATACGAGGCCTTAAAAAGTTCGTTACCTAAACCCTATTCCTTCCCTAACATTTCATTCTTTAGGCTTTCTTGAGCAGGCGAAGTACCTAACCAAATCGCAAAAAGCGCTTTTTTAAATTCTAATCCAGGGATGGTGCCTTTCAAGTCCCCATTTTTATAAATTTTCACGCCTTTGCTCGGAACATAATCAAAGTAGATTTTATCTCCTTCCTTAAACTCCTCACTAAGACAGGTCATGAATTTTTTCTGTTCCTCCTGCGTTGCTTTTCCAGAACTGGCGTTCTTAAACCCTTCGGTTACTGCTGTTTTAAATTTATCCCGCGTTACCATGGATGAAACCAACTTCAAGTGAATTCCCATCTCTTCATCTGCTGAAATGATTTTCGAAGCATCGGTGGATTTCTTTTTCAAATACAAGGCAGCAACATACATGTCCATAAAATACTTTTCACGAACCCCAGCGCCATTAATAACGACAGGCACTTCGTTAATGGTTGTTTCCGTGTAAAAAGTTACCCCGTGGTATTCTTTTGTTTTTTTAGTTTGTGACCAGCCTATTGAAACTACGCTAAGCACAGTCATTAGTAAAGCAATTTTTTTCATAGTGTTTATTTTTTTTCGAAACTACTAAAATATTTTAGATATTACGTTACAGACAATTTCCATGCCTAAGGGTGTCATGATGGATTCTGGATGAAATTGCACCCCGTACTGTTTCGTATGGTGATTTTCAACAGCCATGATTACACCGTCTTCATCAATGGCTGAAATAACATCGGGTTCGAGTCCTTTCACAGCCCAACTGTGGTAAAGTCCAACCTGAAATTGATTTGGAACGTTTTGGAGTAACAATTCATGCGTTACGCAAGTCACAGAACCTGTGATTCCGTGGCGAATGGCATCTAAATTATACAGCTCCCCTCCCATATCAAGCCCAAGACCTTGCATACCAAGACAAACCCCAAACACCGGTATGTGTCCTTTACAAAAGGAAATAACGGCTTGCATTGCATGCGTTTCTTGAGGTAATCCGGGGCCGGGAGAAAGAATAACCCCATTAAAGTCAAACAAAAAATCTAAGGCGTCGATTGGAATTTCGTGGTCACTTCGAACCACTACCTGACATCCTTGCGCTTCAAAATAATGCACCAGGTTAAAAACAAACGAATCGTAAAAATCTACTACAAGTACACGCATTTTGTTCATTTGTTTTACTTTTACAAAGTTAGCTTCATAACGCATCAAACGCGCAATTTTATGAAACAATCCGTAAATATACCAAACGCCCCAGCTCCAATTGGACCTTATTCGCCTGCAATAATCGCAGGAAATCAACTCTTCGTAAGTGGTCAAATACCGCTTGACCCATTGAACGGAACCTTTAAAAACGAAACGATTGAAGAGGCCACGGTCCAAGTAATGGAAAATCTTAAAAACATTATCATCGCGGCAGGATTCACAATGAATGAAGTGGTGAAATGCAGTATATTTTTAAAAGATTTGAATAATTTTTCTGCCGTTAATCAAGTATATTCAAGGTATTTCGGCGAAACACCTCCAGCTAGGGAAACGGTAGAAATCAGTCGACTCCCAATGGATGCCATTGTAGAAATCTCTTGCATTGCCATCAAAGCTTGAAATCTAAACAAGACATAACATTAACGGTCATTATCGTAAATTATAATGTTGCCTACTTTTTGGAGCAATGTTTACTTTCCGTATTTAATTCAAAAGGCATTGAGCACTTTGAAGTATTTGTAATAGACAATCGAAGCAGTGACGGATCGGT
>JBEGMB010000271.1:0-3776 GCA_041183245.1 Bacteroidota bacterium | reverse complement strand
TCACCGGCTAAGCGCGTTACCCCAACAATGTCGGAGAAATAGTACTCCCAATCAAGGGTGCTGGGGATATACGCATCGGTGAGCGGCGTAAGTTCTTGGATGCGGTCCAAGGCCATGTTCCACGTAGGAACTTCGAGCTGCTCATTGAGTCCAAAGACAAACCACCTTCCGTTGTACTGTTTCAAATAATGCGGATGAAACGTCAGCGTAAACGGTTCGCCATTGAAGGGGGCGTAGTGCACGCTCAATACCTTCTTTTGCACGATGGCGTTGAATAGGGGAGTGATGTGCTCTTTTCCCGTATAGTCGAAGTTGGACTCGAAGGAAATCACTTTTTCGTCTCCGCCACCAAACTTGTTTTTCAGCATGACATTGATTTCATCCACCCATTCAAAGCCGGGTCCGCCCGAAAAGCGTTGCAGCAATTCCAGTGCGCCTTTAAACTGTTTGGCTTCGGTTTCCGTCATGGGGCTATTATGGATGGAATACTCCGGGTTGCTGTAGAAGTACGCGCGTTGTTTGCCACGGTAAATGCGGGTCTCAATGGGGGCGTCGTAACCGGCCTCGCTGCGCATAAAACGAATGTCCGAACGCAACTGGCGCGTATTGATCCCACTGCTTCGGGGGTCGTCTTCCAGCAGCGCCTCGTTCACTTCGTGGAGCAGATCGTCAAATGTATAAGCCCTGCCGGTATTTCGAAAGCAGCGGTCGAGGGTTTTATAACGCAGTAAGGCGTTTTTGGTGATGGACATGATAAAACAACTAGATTTCTGCAAAGGTAATTATTTTGTGCAGATTTGTTGCATAGAAAATAAATATATTTGTTGCTGATGAGCTAATTTGCAATTACCCACAAATAATTTTACCTTAGGGAAGAGGTTAATAAGTTTAAAACTATGAAAATTAAATTTAAAGATTACGCACTATTTAATAATTCTAATATATATGAATTAAGCCCTTTGACTTTTTTAATAGGAGGTAATAATTGCGGTAAAACCACTTTTGTTAAAGGTCTAGAAATTATTAAAAATGGGGAATTAGAAAGCATTAAACAGGTTAGAAAAGGTAAATCAGAGGTAATTGCGTCTTATGAGGTATTTGAAGGAATGTACAGAAAACAAACGTTTGAGATTGGAAACGAAAGTGAGTTAATAATGGGCAGTTCTTTTGTATATGAGAATAAGGAGGGAAAGGAGATTCTTTCAGTTTCATATTTTATGGGTGATGACTCAGTTGAAAACGTTGTTTTTCACGTGGATAGAATGTTAGTGGCTTTACGGGATGCCGGATTATCTATCAAAGATGAAATGGTCGTGCAATTATTGAGTGGAATTAAAGTCATAAAAAGGCATATACCAAACAGGGTAAGTAAAGTTGATTTTGAGGTGTTTGAACCAGATAAAGAAATAGAAGATCTTGAACGATGGTTTTTTAGTATTGGAATCGCCAAATTATTAGATTTAAATGAATTGGGTGTTGATTTTGAGAATAAGGTAATTCAAGTTATGATTGAGATTTTTAAACCTTATACGTTTGAAGGATTACGCATTAAGAATAATGAAGTTGAACGATATTGGAATAAATCACGTAAACCTTTTTCAATTAGGTTCATTAAAAATTCTGATTTGAGTGTTGCGCAAAGGATTTATAATTACAGTGATTTCATAAGTGAGCCTGTGTCATATCAGCTAGAGGAAAAGCATTTTACTTCCACTGCGGAATACTACGATGAAACATTTAGGGCCCATTGGTTCAAAAAGTTTTTTTGTCATGAAAATCCATTGTCAATTGAACCATTAAAAGGAGGATATTTTGAATTAAAGCTAAACGATCGTTATCTAACAGAACAAGGTTCCGGGATCACTAAAATCTTACAATATATTCTTTTCTTAAGTCAACTAACAGCAAATGTTTGGGATGAGGATCGTGATATTTTGTTTGATTTGGATAAAAGACAGGAGAAAATTGAACGAGAGATGCTTTTAATAGATCATAGGAAAAGGCAAACACCAAACAAAAAGAGGTTTATTTATATCGAGGAGCCTGAAGTTCATCTGCATCCCAATTTTCAGATATTATTGGCTGAAATGATTTTTGAATTAGCGTTGAATAGTACGTATCATTTCATCATCGAAACTCATAGCGAGTATCTGATAAGAAAAATTCAACTGCTTAGGGCGAATCATAAAAGCTCTACTTCAGATTTGATAAGTATATTAAATTTTGGTTCAGATAAAAATCTTGGAAAGGTACAGTCTATTAAAATTGATGAATTTGGTGGGTTATCTGCTTCTTTTTATCCAGGATTTTTTGAGATGAATCAAGACTTACAATTTCAGTTATTGAAAGCCAACAGGAGTAATCAAAATTAGGGTTATGGATATTTACTTTGATTACGGATTTATTAAAACATTTGAATCCCATTTATATAACCCGGAATATAGTCTGAGGAAAGGAATGAGGAAACTATTAGATGTGTTTGATGATTACAATGGAGTTTTTGTTTTTTCCAATGTTCCTGTAAAGCATATCTTAAATCATTATATTTTTCAAAGATTATTGAATAATAATGGGGTTCACGATGGTGAAAAAGTTTTTCGTGAACGATTAAACACTTCTAAAGCTTCACCCCAGATATTGGCATTTTTTGCAGAAAAACATGATGAATCTATAGCGGATGAGGTTAGAAAAAAAGGAGGCTTGTGTTTCACGGAACAAAATTATTTGGATGAAATTGAGAGGTTTCTAAATTTTGAGCAAACAGTTTATCTCAAATACGGAGATTCAGCAAAATTCAGTTGGAGTAAACTTCATGAATATGGTTTTAATAATGAAACGTGCTTATTAATAGACAAGTATTTACTAACGAGTAAGGTAAAAGTCTGTGAACATTTTATACCCTTACTAAAAGGATTATTTAGTGTAGAGAAAAATAATCGTATTACGATAGTATCAGCATCTGAAGAACATGGAATATATTCAGGTGCGAGAACCTTGGTTAGTCAATTTTGTCAAGAAGAAAATATTGAATTAAAATCAATTGAAATCATCACTTACGATTCGAGATCTCAATTTAATTTCCACGACAGGTACTTATTTGGTCGATACGTAGCGATCGATTCTGGACGTGGCTTTGATAATTTATTTAAGAAATACTCCAAACGTTCTGATGCAAAATTGAAAATACGAACGGTATTCACCAAAGAGACTTACGATGATTTTAAAGAATTAATTCCTGTGTATCAGGACTATATTGCCTGGCATAATTTGAGCAAAAACCAGAACTACACAATCCCTTTTAAATCGTAGGGGATCAAAAACTATTATGTTGCCTATCTCTTTAAATAATTTTACATTCGATTGTGCTGTTAATGCATAGAATGTGTGAACAAATAGTTTTGCGAAGTAAAACATCCAATTTGATTGATCATGAATAGAGATATATTACCTATTATTAAAGAGGCCAACGATAATTTATTAATCCTTGGAAAGGCAGGCGTTGGAAAATCTACATTAATTAAAGTTGTTAAGAAGCATTTAGGTAAAAAATGCATCATTCTTTGTCCAACGGGAATTGCAGCGCAAAATGTAAAGGGAGTTACGATTCACTCTTTTTTCGGTTTACCCCATGTAGATTCTTTTACAACAAGAGCGATTAATAATTGTGCGACTAGATTGAGCGCTCATGAAAATCAAACACGACTAAGGGAAATTGAGACCATTATAATCGACGAGATTTCTATGGTTAATTCGATGGTGTTTGACGCTATGGATAG
>JBEGMB010000270.1:0-8261 GCA_041183245.1 Bacteroidota bacterium | reverse complement strand
TTCATCCTGAGCCAGGATCAAACTCTCCGTTGTAAAATAACGTGAATTTGTAAGAGCTCGAGATGTCGTTTTATTCTTTAAAAACGCTGTTTCCTTTGTTTCTCAATACGTCAATGAACTTTTAAGTGGCTAATTAATTTGTCAATCTAAAAGCCTTCTGTTATCCTCAATTCGTTAATTGAGGGGTGCAAAGGTAATACTTCTTTTTACAACTCCAAAAAAAATACTATCTTTTTTTGCTTTTCTTTTGAATTAGAAATCGTTATTCCTTCAAAGCGGGTGCAAAGATACATGCTTTTAACTAATTAAAAAATATTTCTCCAAAAAAAACACCGAGAAGTTTACTGAGAATCGTCAATTAAGTTTCAAAAACACGTAAAAAAAAAGTAACCGTTTAATCTTCAATTAGATAAAAGTGCGCTTAACCGGAGCTTATTGGATGTAAATTTTCTTAGATACTATGTTGTGTGTTATCTGAAATGTAAGAAAGCAAGTGCCTTTTGCCTTGTTTTTGGGTAAATCTATGGTAAACACACCCCCTTCAGCGTGAACCACCGGCGAGAACAGCAACAACTTCCCAGTTGCGTCATGTAAGCTTATCCCATTTATTTGTTTCGCCCCCATTGTTGCAGTTAGCCTTATTTTTTCAGCTGTTGCTGATAGCAATTCAATTTCATTGGCTGATTCTTCTAACAAACTAGCCCCTGATGACTCCTGAACAACAAATTGAGACAAATAAATCATATCCCCATTATCATTACCGTTGTTATTTGTTTTATTCGTTGCTATATAAAAGGTCACGTCACCAGTACCCGCCGCAGGCGCAGTCCAGGTCCAGTTCCAACTTGGCGCAGCCGCACTGGTATTACTTGTGGATGTATGGTTCGCATATTTTTTCGTGCTTCCGTTGATAGAGGTGTTTCCAGCCACCCCTGTAAAGGAACCCGCCATTAAATTGGAGCTGTTGAGCGCAGTTGCCTGAAAACCGCGTTTAACGGGGTTTGACACCATACTAAGATTCACATTGTACTGTTGGCCCGGTGTATAATTACTTACAGGAACCCCGCCTTGTGTTATTAAAAGTACGTTTTCTGCCGTTCCGTCTTGAACAGCCCCAGAATGACACTGAGTGCAATTACCTTCGCCCGGCGCACCTGTTTTTCCAGGTGCAGCGCCGCCTCCGTTGGAAGGAATAAACTTATGCCCTCGTATCACCTCTTTATTATTCCACAAAAAAGAGGTTAACAAAAAAAAGAAACAAGCCAAAATTACAACAACATGATTTTTCATACGATCTTTATTAATTATTCAATTTTCCTTGAAATATCCAACATTCTACTTTCTGAATTAACGAGTCTGGTAATGCAGGTCCTCCTTCTGGCATCAATTGATAGCCATTACCCCGCATTGAACCCAAAATGGCGTCAGCAGAAGCAGCTATATTTCCATGATTTGTGAAAATGTAACCTGTACCGTTTCCCGCACTATGGCATCCAGAACAATTGTTTTGAATAATGGGTAACACCTCGTTGTTAAAAGAGACCGTATCTGGACAATTCGGCGGTGTAGAAACCGACACCTTGTCTTTGGAACAGGAAACGAGTAGAAACGCCAAAAAACATGGAAGAATACTCAACTTCAAATTCAGCCTTAGTGTCATTCACATTACTTATTAGGTTCCATTAAAAACAATGGTTGGCACCCCATCCATACCAAAGGCCAAATAAATAATAAGGGAGGCCCAACTACAATGAACATATCCCAACCCTCCTTCTGGTATGACAAAATATAGAGGAAGCCCATCATTGAAAGAAAACCAACCAAAACATTTAATGAAAAGACACCCCATTTGTTGAGGTACTTGTTCAATAACCATAGCAACATTGAAAAAACCAACGAAAGGAAGACGTAAAGGCCCATTGCTTTTTCAACGGTCAGCTCTTTACGCATTGGAGAGTCTAATCCTACCAAGGGATCTGGGGAGCCTTCTGGTATGAAAGAATACATGGAATACATGTAACCATACACTACGGCAGCGGAAATAACTGCGGTAAAAATCCCTAAAAATAAAAATCGCCTCATCATTTTTATTCAACTGGTAACGTGTAACTTACTTTCATGATGTCTGGCACGGATTCGCTTTTTTTACCAACACCAAAAGAAATGCGGTTTACAGGAAACGTTCCTGAAAAGAGGATTTTCTTTCCTTTTTTTGTTACTGCAGCCGCTATGTTGTAGTTTTTACTAACCCCTTTTACGGTCATTATCCCATCGATACTCAGGTTTCCGTCTTTGTTTTTTACAACACTTGTTGAAACAAAAGTAATATTTGGATAAGTCGCCTGATCAAACCATTCATCTGTCATAGCTTTTTTGTTCATAAGTCCATTTCCCGTACTTAAAGAATTAACGGGAATGGTTAAATTGAATTTGGTTGCTGCAACATTGTCTTCTGAATACTCGACTGAGCCCGTTATTTTGGTGAATTTTCCGGAAGGATCCGCGCTTTTGAAGGCAATGGAATGTCCTTCTGCAACCGTATATTTATCTCCTGGCAAATACATCATAAACCCACTCAATGCAAACATTGCAAGATACAATACAGTTAAAATTTTCATAGCGTTTATTTTAATGGTTATCGAATTCAAATTTCCTTGCTACACAAAATCCAAGCCGAAACTGTCCTTTTAACCAATCAGAATACGTATTGTTCACAAACTGTGTTTCTCCAATTCCCGGAGCATTCGTTACGTTGATAGTAAAGGTATGTCCAAATGTTGCCCATTCCAGGGCAAAAGCCAAACTCTGCTTGTAAATCTCAGATGGGCGATTTCCTTTGGAAGCAAAAGCATGGTAATATTCCGCAACTAAAGCGAATCGCTGTGTAAATTTTGCCCTTAGGGCTGCGCCCAATGCAAACACATTGTTTTGATCGTCAGCAGCAACATAATTTTGATGAATATACGTTGGCATGAGAGCCGCACTGAAACGCTCTCCAAAACGGCGTGCAATATTCATTTGTGAAAAATAAGCAAACCGATGCTTGATTTTAGGAAAATGGTTTACCTGTGAAATATCGTTAGATGCGGTCATATAACTGAAGGTTACTCCTGTAGTACCGGTTAACGAAATAGGACAATCCTTGTTTTGGCGAAGCGCACGGTATTTTACAAACCCATCAAGGAGTGAACGAAATGGGGTATTAGTGCCTTTCGATCTACCAAAACCCAGCATCAAATCATTTGTCACTCCATATTCGAGAGCAATGCGTATATCCGCCAGATTATCAAATCCAAACATGTTTTGAACCCCTCCATTTACCCCAAACATATCTCCAAATCGATGCTCTATGCGAAAATCCATAGTTCGCTCAGGAAGCGTTTCAACGGAATGTCCGCAAACTATTCTTGTGGAGGTAAAGGTTTTGGGAATAAACTCCTCTTCTTCCTCGGTCTGTCCGAACAGTACCAAAGGCCCAAAACAAATCAAGAAAAAGTAAATATATTTGAATTTCATTCCTCCTAGATTAGGGTAAAGTTAAACAAATTGTGAATTATTCAGAAAATAAACCGGCACTTAGAATCAATTCGTTAGACCGCAGACTTCTGCTCAATCAAGATGAAATTGAGGAACTTTCTAAAAAAATTCATCAATTATTCTTGACCGCTTTCAACTTCGAAAACAAGAACATTTCTTGTTTTGCGAGCATTTCTTCCAAAAATGAAGTGCAAACTTTTCCTCTGATTAATGACATCAGTACGAAAAACCACGTTTATCTCCCGGTTAGTGATTTTTCAAATTGCAGCATGAACCATTGGCTATTCAAGCCAGGAGATGCTCTTATCGAAAGTCCGTACGGTATACCAGAGCCTGAACAACGCCAAGTTTCATTGAATCCAGAATTGTTCGACGTGATAATAATACCTTTACTGGTAGCCGACCTAATGGGTCATAGAATTGGTTATGGAAAAGGCTTTTATGATCGTTTTTTGAAACAATGTAGACCAGAGGCGCTTAAAATTGGGCTTGATTTTTTTGACCCTATTGATCGTATCCCGGCAACAAGTAACGATATTCCCCTTGACTATTTAGTGACTCCCCAAAAATGTTATGATTTCCAATAATTCAGACCATCGCGGTAAATTTCACTTGTTATCGATTGCACTCATTCCAATCAATTTGCTCGCTTGGTTTATGACAGAAAACTGGTTCGTTGGATTCATTACAAGTATAATTTCTGTAATTATTATTTACCTTTTGATTTTTCGGAAGCCCATTTAATACCATCCCCTTCAAAATTCAATTTAAACTCGGGTTGCGTAATTTTATTGATTTCCTCTGTGCTCTTTCCGGCATCTTCGGCAAAATGCCTCAAAGCTTTAACCGAAACGGTGTCCCAATAAGCACGCCCATGTATGTATACTTCCGTTCCAATGGGGGTTGAAGGCGGAATAGTAAAATGGTTTTTAAACCTCACCATAAGAGGTTTCCCATCAGGTTTGGGGACTTGAACCCAACACCCCGCATTTTGACAAACTGCTGAAAGTGGTGCTTTAATGGTTGCAATGGAAGGAACTTTATTTTGATCCATTCTTAAAACCAAATCAGCCACTGAAATAGCCTCGTTTTCATTCACTTTCACCAAACCATATTCTGACTTGCTTGTGGCACAACTAGTAAGGCATAACGCTATAAAAATCCAACAAATTTTTTGCATATTAACCCTTGATTTTCATGAATTTTTCATAGAATATCCAAAGCTCTAAGGTTTCGTTACCCACCTTAATACCTGATACCTGATTTGCCCCAAGAAATCGTAACATAACTCTGCGCGTATCTTCTGAATCAATAACAGGATATACATCCACTAATTTCGATGCATCATTAAACGTATAGGTGAAATTCGCTTTATAGTACTTTGCCAGCTTCTCCAAGTTTTCTGCTGTGGTATTTTCAGGAAATACCCATTGAAAATGTCCTGTTTTAGCCTCGCGCAACACTTCTTCACTATTCAGCTTTGAAGAAATGGTCATATTTTGTGCTTTTATCCCTGTAAAAAAGGAGAAAAGTACTAAAAGGATAAAAAATCTCATATTTTTCGTTTTATTGCGAATTTAGCATAAAATGAACACATGAAAAAGACATCGTTACTTTTTAACGCGAGTAAGGTCACTTTAGAAGCGGGTTGTGACGAGGCAGGACGTGGATGCTTGGCTGGGCCCGTTGTAGCGGCTGCCGTTATTCTTCGAAACCCAATTCATGGACTCAATGACTCCAAAAAAACAACCCCCTCTCAGCGTAATGCGCTGAAAATTCAAATTGAACAAGAAGCGATTGCCATTTCCATCGCCATGGTGTCTCCTCAACAAATCGATGAAATCAATATATTAAATGCCAGTATAAAAGCCATGCATCTTGCACTGGATGGTCTTGAGATAAGACCTGAACACATTCTAGTGGATGGCAACCGTTTCAAACCATACAACAACATACCTTACGAATGCGTCATTCGAGGAGACGGCATTCATCAATCCATTGCCGCGGCATCGATTTTAGCCAAAATTGCAAGGGATGAATACATGGATATTTTGCATAACAAATACCCAGTTTACGGCTGGAATAAAAACCGCGGTTATCCCACTACAGAGCACACCTCTGCCATTCAAACACATGGAATTACGCAAGAACACCGAATGACTTTTGGTATCGTAAAAACCATGTTCAATCCTACACTTTTCGATCAGAATTGACAGCTCTCTGTTTATTAGTATTCGTTTATGATCACAAATCATCCATAAATCAACTTAGATTCGTTGCGTGATTCGTAAAATAACACTTATTCTATCCCTTATTGGGATACTGACATGGGGCGGTTATGCCCTGTTTTCTGTACTTTCATTACCAGATCAACAAAGTTACCTCAACCATTTTTCATCAGAAGATGGAACCGTGGTAGTAATTCATCACCCTGAAGATTTCAACTCAAATCTATTAGATATCAATATTAATCAGGAAAATCTGGCGCTTTTCAACTCAATCAAAGCTAAATTATCTGGATTAAAATCGGCCTACCTCAGCCAGAAAAGAAAATTACTGGTCATTACACTCGATGAAAAATGGTCTCAGAAAAAAATTACCGAAGTTTTTTCACAGGGCATCTCTACCTTTGAAACCACGGGTAACAACACTTTTCGTTTCGGAAAATACCGAGGCACTTTCCATAGTAATGAGCTTCAATTAGCCTATTATGACTTAAAATTGAGCGAAAAAACACAAGCAACATGGAAAACGGATTACCAGGCAAGTTACAGCCTTGTAGATCTCTCAAAAAATCCTGCAATTATCCAGGATATATATATCAAAAAAAACCAAAAAATTGCCTACGCTTACCGCCCAAGCTCCTTTACAAACTGCCCCCTTATTGACGATTTGAAAATGTTTTCATGCTTTGTCCCAAAGGATGCGGATTTTTATGAATTTTATGAAAAACAATTCCTGCGAAAATCGGACAAAGTATTTAAAGATAGCCCCATATCGCAGGCAATGCAAACGGGAGGGGTTTTGGTGTATTATCAAAAAACGCCTGTTTTCGTATTTGAACTTAAGGATGATTTGGACCTAACCGCATACCTCAATGATTTTTTCAAACTCCCTGAGGATAATAAGCCGCAGAAGCGCTACAGCAACTTAAAAGTTTCTTCGGAGTTTTCGGCAAGTTGCTCTGGGATAGGAGATTCATCGTTAGTTGTCTACAGCAAAGATGGTTTTGGATTCATTACACCCGAGGAGGGAGCCTTAAATGGACTGTTGCTTGAATTAGATGTTCAAAACACCGATTCTTCGAAACTTTTCCGTGAATTTTTAACCACTGACTTACCACAGCGGGTCTCGCATCGAAAAATAATTCCAGGAATCAGTCAAGGCAGTTGTAGCCTTCAAGGGCAAATATTAGCTATTACGATCACAAAAACCTCTAACAAAAGGATTTCTAAAGAAGAGGAAATTACGAATTACTTTAGCATTAATTCGGGTAGCCCTGTCATTTCTTATTGTGCCTCATCGGGAAGAGGCAATGTCCTTGTTGAAACGGAGGACGAATTGGTTGGAATAAAAAATGGAAGGGTTAAATGGCGTCAAAAACATGACACGCCTTTAGAGCTTAAACCGCAATTAATTTACAACCGTAACATCGAAAATGAATACTTCCTATTAACCTACCCCGACCGGTGTGAAGTTATCGATAAAATGGGCAAGAACTTATATAAAATCAACAAAACGAGTTCAGTAAATGCTCTTCAGATGGTCTTTAAAAACCAACCTGTTTTTCTCTTGAAACATTCGGATGAAGTTTGCATGTACTCTTCTGATAATGGGAAAGTGATTAAAAGATTCAACTTTAAAGAGCCGGTCAGCTCTTGGGGAATCGTCGCAGAAGGCAATTCATCGTCCGCTATTCTGACTGCAGGTAATCTATTATATTCCCTTAATTTAATGACCGGAAAAAAAATAAAAATAAATAATCCCTCCACGAATCTCATCGGGTATTATCGAAAAGGAATGGTGCTCAGAGGTCCAAAAGGAATGCAACTTCTTGAAAACGGAAAGTTGAGCGATGTACAGATCCCCTCCTATTGGAAATTTATCGGAGAAACCCAACTCAACCAACAGCTTGCGCTGCTTTTTCACGACGGTAAAACTCTGGCTTTAACGCTAAACGGAAAGGTTCAATGGAAGATTAATCCATTAGTTGCGGAGATTACTGAAGTTCAAGTACTACATCAGATGGTTGTTGTTCGTGATGGACTCGAAAACAAACTTAAGCTATATAATGCCTCTGGAAAAGAGATTGATGCCGAAAATCGACCCTCAGAAAATTCCATTCAAGTAACTCCCTTTGGAGACAACGGTTATTCCCTCACAACAGGAAAATCGGAATTCTTGATTCAATATAATATAGTACCTTAGAACAAAAAACAAACCTATGAAACTTTCTTTTATCATTGCTAGCATTCTTTCCATTGGCAGCATTTTATCCCAAAATTATCAGGGCGTTGCTACGAGTAATTATGCTGGAATCATGGGCACCCAATTACAACCCGCAAGTTTTGTAGATGGACGTTTTGTAGTCGACATTAACCTGGTTGGTTTGAACTTAAACACCTATCAAAATTTTGGTTATTTCGATGCGAAGGCCATGCGGAATGTGCAAGGAAATGGAGGTTATTGGTGGAAGAAATCCTTCGTTGATACAGCGATTTATA
>JBEGMB010000269.1:0-7377 GCA_041183245.1 Bacteroidota bacterium | reverse complement strand
TTGTAGCGGGGACAGGACTCGAACCTGTGACCTTCGGGTTATGAGCCCGACGAGCTCCCAACTGCTCCACCCCGCAATGTATCTTCATTGCTTTATTTCAATTTTACTCAATTCATTAATTGAGGACTACAAAGGTAAGATGTTTTTCCTTATCTACCAAATCAATCGAGTAATAACTGCTGTTTTCGGTTGATAGCGCCATGTTTTTCCAAAATACACTTTATGCCTAACGCATGAGAATTTAAATTGACTCCAACCATTGCGGCTCGTGTACGTTCATATAAGTAGTTCAGAGTGAAAATGTCCGCAAGTCTCAGCCCAACACCCACTTGCATACTATTCAGGTTTTGTGTTCCAGTCCATACTTGAACACGATACATATAATTAATTCGTAGAGCTAATTCATAATTAAATGGTGCATATCGAACCGGCGTGATTTTAACTGAAGGCAATAAAAACCAATCTTGACTCAACTCCACCAAGTGCCGGTAATATACTCCCCACTCGGTTCTTAGTTTGGCATTCGTGCCAATCTCCTTCCATTTCGCTGGTCCAAGATCGTTCGCATAAATTCCGGAAAGCGAATGTTTAGTACGATAACTCATCCCTACTTTGTACGTCGGATAATTATAGGTTGAAAAGCGACTCACTACCACATCTTGCTGGTTCGTAGAAACATAGGTCGGGTCATACCCTACCTGCATAAACCCACCCCCCAAGCCCAAGCTTAATCGGTTTTCTCTGTTCGTTTTAATATTAACTGCACCTTCTAACGTGGCCGTTGAAAACGTAAAAGCACCGTTGCGCTCTACCAAGATATTTGCGCCCGCACCAAACATAGCGCCATCGCTTTTGCGATCGTTGAAAGGAAATGAAAGTGTTGCATTTATTGTTTTGGGTGCCCCATCAAAACCAACCCATTGCTGCTTAATTCCCATCGCGCCTTCTACATATTCACTTAACCCATGATGCGATGGATTAATACTCGCCCAATTCATTCCATACCAAACCCGATTTGGTGCCTGTTGTCCCCAGGCATATACCAAGACTGATATGAATCCAACTAGCAATTGAAACCTCATCGGATAATACTTATTGTACCTTTCTTTAGGGTTCCGTTTCCTAAATCCAAGAGATAATAATACACGCCATCCGGCAACACATTCCCATTTCTCATGCCTGACCAAGCATTAACCGTATTGTATGCCGAAGATTCATAAAGAATATCCCCGAACCGATTCATAATGATCATTCGATTTAACGGATAATTCTCGATTCCAGGAATAATCCAAGTATCATTTGCCCCATCATTATTCGGGGAAAACGTATTAGGGATCTTAAACACATTCGTTAAAAATACCGTCACGTAATCAAACACAGCACACCCGGATTTAAACCCCTGAACCATATAGGTCGTAGTTGCACTAGGGGATGTTTGAATTGTAAATAAATTGGGGTAATTAACTAAGAATGAAGGCGACCAAAGTACAGAATCAACCGATCCCGTAGCTTGTAACGTAACCATCGTTCCTGAATCAACATACTGATCAGGACCTGCATCGATGCTTGGACTAATTACCGTAAGCGAAGTTTGAGCCGTATCGTAACTAACAACCCCATTTACGGTGCAACTGCAAATTACCAGTAGTTGATTCGATGGGTTCGTTGGAATCAAAGAGTATGTTCCAGAACTATTACTTAGTATCGAATCCCCATTCACATACCAGGTATACATGGCCGTTCCTTGACACAAGGTACTCGTACTCAATTGTATCCCCTCGCCTAGGCACAGGGTGTCATTTGGGGGAAATATCAAAAACTGAGCACATGCGAATGCGCTGTTTATCACCATTAACAAAACAATAACAAGACGCGACACAATACGATTTTACTATTAAAATTAATGGTTTTCAGTGGCTTATTACAATGCCATTGCCCAAACCAGGTGCAAACTACCGATTTTTTTACGAATTTTGGCATACTTATCGAAGGGATTCGAAGAAATTAAAACGCTACAGTATGCAAAAATTTACCCTTACCTCCATCTTTTTCTTAGTATTAACCATTAACCATTGGGGCCAACGCTTGGATTATGATCATTCTTCAAGATGGTTTTTTGGAATCAATGCCGGAGCAGCTTGGAGCTGCACCGATGTAGAAAATGAAACCAACGGCGGATGGGGACTTACCCTTGGGAAATCGTATAATTGGAAAACAGGAAGACGTATTAGTTTTGATTTGCGAGGCAGATACCTTCATGGAAATTGGTATGGTCAAGATTACGATACAAGTAATCTTAACTCCTATATCAGCGGTCCGTTAAGCGCCTACAAGGATTCATTTAACATGACGGCTCACAATTTTTATAACGACCAACATCGCTTGGCGTTTGAATTGGTACTGCATGCCAATCGCTTTGCAGAACGAACCAATTGGGATCCGTATATTTTTGGAGGAATTGGGGTAACTTGGAGACAAAGCTGGGGAAATCTAAGCTACAACGACAGCAGTTTATATGACTACCCTGACATGGTTGACGGAGGAAACATTGCTAGCGCAATAACCACAAATATGGATAACTCCTACGAAACCCGATTGGATCAACTGAGTGGTTTTAAGTGGAATGCGAAATGGATGCCGAGTTTAGGGATCGGAATAGGATATATTATCGGACCACGTTTTTCCATTGGAATCGAGCACAAAACAACATTTACCGGAATGGATGATTGGGATGGGGTGGTTTCAACGAATCGCATTAAAAACGATTGGTACCATTACACTTCAGGCTACATGCAATTCCGTTTCAAAGCACGTGACAAAGATCCAAAACCTGACGAGCAAGTGAATACCGTGAATAATATAAATAATTTCACTACCAACTGCATTGCTCCTACCCTTTCCATTCGAGACAAACAATTCACAAGCACCTTGAGTACGGCGAGCTTTACCCTTGGAACCACTCAAATCGGACAATCGAACCAATTAACAGTTAAAGATCAACAAGGCAATTTAGTGCCATTTACCTTTAATTCAACTACCCGAGAACTCACCGTTAACACCGCCTTAAAACCTGGAGTAAACACCTTTACGGTATATGCGCAAAACGAATGTGGATCGACCTCCGAGATGATTCAAATCACCTACAATGATTGCCAATTTCCGCAAATCACGTTAACAAATCTCAATAAGGATTCAAGCATTACGGTAAGCACCAATACCATTAATGTGGGAGCAATCATTCAACATAGTACCTTGAATGCCCTTAACTTCTTTGTGAATGGAATTAAATCTAATGGATTTGCTTACAATGAAGTGAATCATGCATTTCAAGCCACCGTTGCCCTCAACCCAGGAAAGAACTTAATTAAAATAGAAGCAAATAATCCATGTGGATCTGCCTATGCAGTAACTGAAGTGATTTATAATAACTGCATTACACCGCAACTTCAATTAATTAATCCAACCAGCAGTGGCATTACGGTTAGTACTGCGGCGCAAAAAGTTCAGATAAAAACCATCGGATTCAATGCGAAAACAGAATTCAGTGTACTACTCAACGGTCAAGCAACCAACACCTTTACTTGGATTAACAATGTTATTGAAATCCCTGTAACCCTAAAGCCAGGGAACAACACCATCACAATAAATGGTACGAATCCATGTGGTTCAGAATCTGTAGTTATTGCTATGAATTATCAGGAATGTCAGGCGCCCGTAATAACCTTACAAACTCCAAACACTGCGAATGTAATAGTAACTAAAGCCGCTTATACCTTAAAGGTAAAAACGCAACATCAAACAGCTATCAACCTGATGGTAAATAACAGCATTATTACAAATTACACACTGAATGCGGCATCAGGAATCTTAGAATATTCGTTTACATTGAATCCAGGATTAAACATTGTAAGCATCACCAGTTCTAATGGATGTGGTGTTGATATTGAATCCCTCAACATTACATACCAAGCATGTAATGCCCCGACGGTGTCTATTTCATCAACCGGTGGTACCACTGCAAATCAAGGCTTTTTATTTACGGCGAATACAGCGAACATTGCTAACTCACAAGAAATTAAAGTAACCCAAAACGGAACGGCAATTCCATTCACATTTTCCAATGGAAATATTCAAGCCATTGCCACCTTGGCTGCAGGTCCGAACGTATTCAATGTAACCGTACTAAATGGCTGTGGGACACAATCACAAACTCAAAATGTAGTGTTTAATAATTGTGTTACCCCTACGATTTCTTTGGTTCAACCTATAGCAAGTGGCATCACCGTAAATGAAGCCGGTTATCAAGTTCAATGTGTACTTTCGGGAGTTAACAACGCATCAGAAATCACATTCAAAGTGAATGGAACAGCTAAACCGTTTCAATTCATTAATAACATGTTAACGGCTTCACTGACATTAAATCTAGGAATTAACACGATCAGTGTTTCTGTTAAGAATACCTGTGGGAATGACAGCGAAACGTTCAATATTACATATAAGCAATGCTTAGCCCCATCGATCGTGCTAACGAATCCGATCCAAACTACCCTAACCACCACTCAAAATACAGCGAACATCTCATTTACCGCAATTAATTGTTCGTCCGCAACACAAATACTAATTTCAAAAAATGGTACGCTAATTCCGTTCACCTTCCTTAACGGGGTGGTGTCTTTAACTGCTTCGCTGACCCCAGGATTGAATACGTATACCCTAACAGCTACGAACGATTGTGGAAAAGACATTGCCAATGTAAACATTACGTACGACAATTGTGTTGCACCAATTATTGCGATTAACAGTCCAATTCCTTCAACTACAGCAAGCCAAAGTTTAGCCGTAAGCGCAGCAATTCAAAACGTAACGAATGTAAACCAAATTGCCCTCTTATTAAATGGGGTTGGTGTACCGTTTACCTTTAACAATGGCCAACTGAATGCCACACTCACACTTGTTGCAGGCGTTAATACCGTCTCGCTTTCAGTTTCCAATTCATGTGGGTCTGATGTTAAAGCAAAAACAATTGAATTTATCCCATGTAAGTCGCCTACAATTACAATAACACAACCCAATAATTCCGGGTTAACGGTGAGTGCTGCAGCATACACCTTACAGGCTCAAATCAACAATGCGGACCAAGCAAATCAAATAAGTCTCACGTTGAATGGAACACCGATCACTAATTTCCAATTCTCAAATGGAACACTAACAGCGCCGGTTTCGCTTTCAAATGGGATTAACACCTTTAACCTATTTGTGAATAATGGATGTGGTGTAGATCAGGCATCTACTACCGTCCAACTTAGCACCTGTAATTCACCGGTAGTGAGCCTTTCTAATGTGAGTGGTCAAACCGTGTCAACTGCCGCGTATACCTTAAATGCCACGGTGCAAGAAGTTGCTAATGCTCAAGGACTTACCTTAACCCTTAATGGACAAGTTACGCCATTTAACGTATTGAATGGTTCAGTAAATTCGACATTCACATTGCAACCTGGTGTTAACAACATCATGCTATCCGCAACCAACGGGTGTGGAACAGACACTAAATCCATGCAAGTTACCTACGTTCCTTGTATTGCTCCAAGTGTTAACCTGCTTGGAACGAATGCGACAGTTACCAGCGCTGCATATGCATTCAGTGCGACGGTGAATGGGTTGAGTGCGCAACAACTTACCTTGACACAAAATGGTAATCCAGTTCAGAATTTTTCTATAAATGGAAATACGCTTACAGCCTCCCTTACCTTACAACAGGGCACAAACAATATCGTCTTATTTGCACAAAATACCTGTGGAACTGATCGTGGAGAATTAACTGTTATTTATCAGAATTGCACGGCTCCAACCGTTGGTATCTCACAATTAAATGATACGGTAGCACAGGGAGTTTATGCCTTCATGGCCAACCTTTCAAATATGCCAAACAGTCAAGGCATTACCTTGTCGCTTAACGGACTAAACATACCAACCTTTAATTATACCAATGGGGTATTAACAGCAAGTTTGAATTTGGCAAATGGGGCAAACACCATTACATTAAATGCGATAAACGCATGTGGCAACGTGTCTCAAAATGCTTCTGTTTACTACAATCATTGTCAAGCACCAAACATCATCGTAAACTCAGCGCTTCAAGCCAGTGACGGGAACTATCAGTATGATGTCACCTTGCAAAATGTGTATGATATTGAAGGCGTTTATTTCACCTACAATGGGCAAAATGTACCATTTACGTTTGAAAATGGAGTTATTATCGCGAATGTCACCTTAAATCCCGGAGCAAATACCTTTTACATCACGGCAAGTAACAATTGCGGAACGGATACAGAAACCACTACGGTTACCTTTGCGAATTGTACACTCCCAGAAATCACCATTAATGGAAGCATTGCCAACGGAGGAAGTTCAACCGCAAGCTCGGTTATGATCAATGCCTCAGTTATTGGTTATGATGGCAGTACAACCGTTCAAGTTACTAAGAATGGTAATGTGGTGAATGGACTTTCATGGGCGACAGGTTCAATCAGCCAAAACTTAAATTTATCTGACGGATTAAATACAATTACCATATCTGCAACAAACGCGTGCGGTACGGATACTGAAACATATTCGGTAACCAAATGTAAAGCTCCAACCATTAGTTTAGTGAGTCCGGCTTCGACCGTTACCAATGTTTCCTTGGCAGCATATGTACTAACATTCAACGTACAAAATGTAACTAATGTAAATGAATTGAATTTGACTCAAAACGGGATATCATTACCAGGAATAACCTTAGTGGGAAGCATTGCAACTCTTCCGGTGATGCTTCAAGCCGGGGCGAATAACTTTAATTTATCAGTGAATACTGCTTGTGGTTCAACGCAAACATCATTTACCATTAACTACACGGCCAACGTAGCTCCTCCAACCAATGATCCGAATACGAACGATGGCGGTGTTGAAAAACCAACAAATAGTCCACAAAATAATAACCAACCTAAGCCAGTTACTAATACAAACAAAGGTGGAGGTGGTACTGCCCCAAATACTCCACCCCCTACGCCATCACCAAACAAAACACCAACACCTGCGAAAGAAGTAAAACCTGCAGTAACCCCTGCGCCAGCACCAAACAATACCCCAACGCCAGCCAAAGAAGTTAAACCTGCAGTAACCCCTGCGCCAGCGCCAAACAATACCCCAACGCCTGCGAAAGAGACCAAACCCGTTGAGGGTGGAGGTACTGAAAAATTACCTGTTCAAAACAAACCCGCAAAAGGCGGAGGAAAATAAGCACTCTTTTTATTAGAAAGGGTTTTTAATAGTGCGCAGTATTTTGTAAATTCGCACCTTAAAATTTATTTAAATGGCTATTATTACAAAGTTAAGAGA
>JBEGMB010000268.1:0-7474 GCA_041183245.1 Bacteroidota bacterium | reverse complement strand
GATGATAACCTTAATTTAATTATCCTATGAAAAAAAGAATATTCAGTTTATTAATGATGATGAGTTTTGGATTCAGTATATATTCACAAGCTTTAAATGAAGGGTTTGGCAATGTTGCTGGATTAATTGGAAATGGGTGGAATATGCAAAATTTAAGCACCCCTATCGGCTCAAATCCGAATTGGGTCCAGGGTGATCCAGTAAACATGCCTTTTGCAGCGAATTCACTTCCATCAAATTCATATATTGCCGTGAATTATAATAGTGTAGCTGGCACTGCAACAATTAGTAATTGGTTGATTACACCAATGTTAAATTTAAATAATGGTGATGTACTTAGTTTTTACACCAGAGGAACAGGGTCTATTTATGCGGATAATTTACAAGTCCGCTTAAGCACAAGTGGTTCAAGTACTAATGTTGGTGCTAGTAATATATCGGTGGGTGATTTTTCAAATTTACTTCTTGAAATAAATCCAACCTTAAATGCAGCATCATATCCAAGCACTTGGACTCAATATACCATAACAATTTCTGGCTTGGCTTCACCAACAACCGGTCGGATAGGTTTTCGATATTACGTGCCAAATGGAGGTCCAACGGGAAATAACTCCGATTTGATTGGTATTGACGACGTGGTATATACACCGGCTCCCATTTGTAATATGAGCGTTTCAATTGCTGCATACAATTCGTACGGTGGGGGTAATAATGGTTCCATGACGGCAACAGCATCAAATGGTACTGGCCCATACACATATTCATGGGCAAGCGGACAAGGCACTTCTTCAATTAATAATCTAAGTCCCGGCCAATATGCGGTCACAGTTACAGATGCTCAGGGATGTTCTGCTTCTTCAAATGCCACTATATTTAATTTGGCAGGTCCAACCGTATTGTCGAATTCGAATGTGGTGAGTTCCTACCAAGTGGTGAACGGAGGCTTTACGCCTCAATGGGTTTGTCAGAATGATACCCTGTATACTGATGGAGGGATAATGAATATTTACCTCGAAGCAGGAGCTACGATGATAACGGGCGGAGGGATCGACAGTATTTTTGCTAAGAGTGGTTCAACGATAATCATGACGGGAGGAATCCATCGAATTTATCATGAGCCTGGGGTGAATTTAGTAATGAATGGCGGGATTCCTTATTTGTATCCATGTCCGAGTTTAGTGTTTAATTATAGTCAGGCACCTGCAAATGGGTGTGCTCCCGTTCCCGTATGTAATTTAACGGCTACATCAAGTGTTTCTGCTGCACTTTGCCATGGGGAAAATACAGGTGCCGTTGATATAACTACAACAGGAGCTGCAAATCCAGTTAGTTTTCAGTGGAGTAACGGTTCAATGAACGAAGATTTATTAAATGTTTCATCAGGAACGTATACTGTTACCATTATTGATGCCAATGGATGTACCGTTTCTCAGACCGCAACGGTGACGGAGCCTACGATGTTAACCGTGAATGCAACGATAATTGATCCAATATTGTGTAACGGTGGAACGGGCACTATTGATGTTTCGGGGAACGGAGGAACAGCTCCATATACAGGAACTGGAATGTTAACAATTACTCCAGGTGTTCAGACTTATATGGTAAGCGATGCGAATGGATGTAACGCTCAAACTACAGTAACAATCACTGAGCCTACGCCACTCGTCGCAACCTCTAGTGCTACAGATGAATTGTTAGGTGCAGATGGTACGGCTACTGTAAATGTATCGGGTGGAACAGCGCCTTATACCTACAATTGGTCTTCCGGAGGGACAGGAGCTACAGAGACAGGGTTGATTGCTGGGGTTTATACAGTGAATATTACCGATGCCAATGGGTGTCTTGAAGTTGTTGAAGTTACCGTAGGTTCGCAAGTGGGTTTGACATCAATTAATAACGACATGAATTTATTGATTTATCCCAATCCTGCGCATACATTTATTGAGATAAAGAATTTAAGTAGTCAGGTAATTGATGAGATTCAAGTCTTTTCAATCGAAGGGAAATTAATCCAAGTGTTATCGTTTAATACCACTGAAACCATTACCATAGACGTTTCATCTTGGTCGAATGGCAGTTATATACTTCGGTACATGACGCCTTTTGGAAATCAATCCATCCCCTTTGTGAAATCCTAAGATTAATATGTTGAAAAAGGTCGGCGATGCCGGCCTTTTTTATTGGATAATACTGAAGTAGATTGGAAAGCCGATGGTGATGTTCATCGGGAAAGTAATGGCAAGTGCCATGGGCAAGAACAAGCCGGGATTAGCTTCGGGCGCAGAGATTTTCATGGCGGCAGGTACAGCAATGTAGGAGGCGCTGGCTGCGAGTACAGCGAAAATGAATCGATTTCCTAACTCCGGAGAAACCCAAGCACTCATATATGCTGTTATAATTCCATTTATTAAGGGAATTACGAGGGCAAAAACAATGGGAAACCATCCATAGGCAAAGAAGCTTTTGAGTTTCTTTCCGGAGGATATTCCCATATCCAACAAGAAAATTGCTAAAAATCCTTTGAATAATTCATTGGTGAACGGTTTGATGTCTTCTGCTTGTTTAGCGTCTGCTAAAAAACCAATGAATAAGCTCCCTAAAATGAGTACCACACTTCCATTGGTTAATGCATGTTTGAGGATCGAGCCAAATTCAAATGTACCTTGTTTTTCTTTTCTGAAAATTGTCAGTAGCATGAGGCCAACAATAATTGCGGGTGATTCCATGAGGGCCATAATGGCAACCATGTGCCCATCTGAATGGACCTTATGAAATTCTAAGAAAGAAATTGCGGTGACAAATGTCACGGCACTCACAGATCCATAGGCTGCAGCGGTTGCGGCAGCATCAGAAACATTGAGTTTTATCCGAAGTAAAAAGAAGCTGCCTAAGGGGATCAATGCGGAAAGCAATACACCAAAGCCCATACTCCATAGAATCTCTCCGTTCATATGTTCATGGGAAAGCTCTTGCCCACCTTTGAATCCAATGGCAAACAATAAATATAAGGAGATGAATCGTGACGAATTTGACGGGATTTCTAGGTCACTTTTAATTAATACCGCGGTGATTCCTAAAATAAAGAAGAGTAGGGCGGGATTGGTTAGGTTTTCGGCAAGTAAAGATAAATTCATTAAATTCTGTGTTTTTCAAATGTTAAGCGTTTTCCTGTAGTGGTGTGGTTTATTTTACCTGTATCGTAGACTAAGTTTCCATTTACGAAGGTTTTCTTTATGCTGCTTCTGAAGGTCTTTCCAGTAAATGGGGACCATCCGCATTTCGATAAGATATTGTCGGTGGAAACTTTCCAGGGGGAATTTGTATTAACCAAGACAAGGTCAGCGTAGTATCCTTCACGAAGGTACCCGCGGTCCTTCATTCGATAGAGTTCAGCTACGTTATGGCTAGTTTTTTGAACAAGTTGTTCCAAAGTAAGCAAGCCTTCGTGATATAATTCAAGGATTGCAGGCAGTGCATGCTGAACGAGCGGACCGCCGGATAATGCACTCAAATAAGGTTGGTTTTTTTCTGACAAGGTATGAGGTGCGTGATCCGTGGCAATGATGTCTAATTTATTCGCGTTCAAGGCTTGAATTAATCCAAGCCGATCTTGTTCGGATTTAATGGCGGGATTCCATTTAATTAGGCTTCCATGAGAATCATACGCTTGGTCGTTAAAATAAAGGTGATGCACACATGCTTCTGCGCTTATTCGTTTATTTCGAATGGGGGTAAGGTGATCAAACAACTCGGTTTCTGCAGCTGTTGATACGTGGAAAATGTGAACCCTGTTTTGGTGTTTTTGGGCCAGTTCAACTACGGTTTTTGTTGCATTATAACACGCCTCTACCGAACGAATAAAGGGGTGCTGATTAAATGGGATTTCTTTTCCGAAGTGCGCTTTGGCTTGCAGTGTATTTCGTTTAATTAGGGGTTCATCTTCACAGTGGAGTGCAATCATGGCCTCGGACCGAGCGAAAAGTTGCTCTAAAAATTGCGGGTGATTGCAAAGGATGCTGCCTTCTTGATTGAAGTATAAGCCATCGTCCGTAATTCCGCATACGGTTTCGTTATTGGTACGTAGCGCCTCTTCCATATTTGTCTGACTGATGCCCATATAGAAAGAGTAGTTGGCAAGGGATGATGCTGCCGCAATTCGATATTTTTCTTCCAGCAATTCACGCGTTAGCGTATTCGGAACGGTATTGGGCATATCCATGAAAGAAGTAATTCCACCTGCTACCGCAGCGCGTGATTCCGATGCTATATCTGCCTTGTGCGTGAGTCCAGGTTCTCGGAAGTGTACTTGATCATCGATCATCCCCGGAATTAGTATGTTGCCTTCCGCGTCAATTAGGGTACAATGGGCTTCGTTAATCGCTGAGTCGATACGTTCAATGCGTTCATTTTGGATTAATAGGTCGCCTTCAAATATCTTACCTTCATTGATGATGCGGGCATTTTTAATGAGTGTTTTCATACTTAAGGATTACAGTAATTACAGTACATGGGATCTTCTTCAACCTTAATGTTTGGGTATTCAATTAGTTCTTCATGACTACAGGATATACATCCCTTTACTAAGGATAGGGTAGAAGAGGTTGGGGATTTGCAGGCCATGCACGGCAATCCGCTAATTGCTCGAATTACATCGAAGCCAGGCGTGTTGCAAAAAGGGCATTTAGAATTAACTTTTTTCACGAGTTTATGCGTTAATTCTTCAATTACGTTCATTCGTGTTGGATTATTCATAGCCCGCATGTCAGTTTCTACAATGCAGCGACCATTGCCTTTGGTTAAATCTACCAACGCGCGATTAGCTTCTTCTAGGGTATTAAAATCTTTTCTTATCCGGGATCTATCAGAAGATAAAAGAATTAGATTGTGACTTGGGAATCCGATTGATTTTGCGAAATCAACAAGCTGCTTACTGTTGGATATTTCGAGTGAATTAAAATTTGTTTCGGTTGAAAGTATGCTAGTCCAAATACTTAGGTTGTTTTTATAATCCCGTAATAGCATAAGCTCTTCGTTTGCGGGAATGAAAAACAGATTTGGATGCGGACCAAAGGATCCTTCATTGGCTAGTACAAGATCACATCCGGTATGTTGATGTGCTGAATCGCACTTTGCACTTGCGGCATTTAATGGAGATAAGGTTCGTTCAATTTCACCAGAGAATGTTCCAAACTGGTCTGTATTTAGTTCTTGCGATACAAAACAGGTAACACCGAGCTTGGAGTTTAAGATTGGAGCAATTACCTTTTCTTTCCGGTGCATCGTGGCTACGTACAAACGCCTTCCATCAAACATGCTATGCCTTAGGGTGGTTTATTTTAATGTGGATGTCACATTGAATCGTTATTTCTGAACCCTCACTGAGTTCAGATAACTGTGATTTAACTTGATCCATGCTTCGCTTTAAGTTGTTAATTCGTTCATCAGAATAAGAATCTAAGGTTTGATTTTTAATTAAAGCGCTTAACTTTTTCTTTTCGTGAAATTGAATTTTACTTGCAACTACATCCAAAATGATTTTTTGACTTTCCTCAACGGTGAATGCTCCATTGATCAGTGTTAGTTTGAGTTCGTTCATGGGTTTGATTTTTTAGCATAAGCGATAGTAATTAGGGCACAAGAAACAGAGGCTATAGAAGCGAGTTCTGAAATTAATGTGCCCGTATTAACTATGGAATAAGCGATGAAACTTATAGAGATGATAAATCCGACAATTAACGCCATTTGTTATTCTAAGTCAATGTTAAGCTGAATTGTTATGCCTCTGATCTCTTCTGCTGATAACTTGTTAAGTTCAGCGCGTTGCGATTGTAAAGATTTGATTCGATTTTCTCGCTGCTTTATATCTTCTTCGTTGCAAGAACTTGAAATTTTCGATTCCAGATAGGCAATTTTAACTTGGATAATTTTGTTTAGTAGCTCCTGAGCCTCGCTCAGGGAGTACGTTCCTTCGATTAAGTTAATGTTCATGGTCTTAATTTTTTTATTGTCCTTGTCCGAGTGAATAGGCCTGCACCCCATCAAAAGCATAGAGGTTTTCAGTTTTGATCACATCGATGTTAAGATCTTCTGCAAGTGCAAGTAGAGAAATTATGTTCGATTTTGTTAGTTTTTGATCAGCGCCTTTGAATCTGCATCGCCAATGATCTGTGCAGAATGTCTCTCTGAAACCATCCGGCCAAACTTTGATTCCTCGGTTGGTGATCATAGATAATTCTACTCCATCATGATTTAATCGCTTAAGTGATTCTGCCAATTTATCTGGTTCATTTCCAGCCCAATGAACAAAGAGGTCAACTCCCTCAAGTGTTTTTGTTTTTGGTGCTTTACGCTCGTATGTTGGAAGACTCATTTTGTAATTTGAATCATAAGAAACAGCGTTAAGGGTACTTGGCGTTTGACCAAGACGCGAAATTACAGCTTGAGCAAATTCCTTTGTTCCGACTTGTTCCTGACTAATTCCTTCTTTGAAAATATCATACGTATGAATTCCATCTTCCAGGGTTTTTAACCAAGCATTTTGAATTTTCTCCGCAACCTCTGTTTGTCCAATATGAATGAGCATTAAGATTGCACCCTGCAATAAACCCGATGGATTAGCAAGATTTTGACCTGCTCTTCGTGGGGCAGATCCATGAATTGCCTCAAACATTGCACATTCTTCCCCTATATTTGATGAACCTGCTAGCCCGACACTTCCCGTAATTTGTGCGGCAACATCACTCAAAACGTCACCATATAAATTTGGCATTACGATTACATCAAACGCTTCCGGAGTGTCTGCTAATTTAGCTGCACCGATATCTATAATCCAATGTTCATTTTCTATTTCTGGGTATTCCGAGGCAATTTCATCAAACACCTTATGGAATAAGCCATCACTTTGTTTCATGATGTTATCCTTTGTAAAACACGTTACCTTTTTACGGTTTTGTTGCTTGGCATACTCAAAGGCATAACGTACGATCTTTTCGCATCCAGGTCTGCTTATCAACTTTAGGCACTGTACTACCTCGTCTGTTTGTTGGTGTTCAATTCCCGCGTACAAATCTTCCTCGTTTTCTCGAACAATGACCACATCCATTACTGGGTGTTTTGTTTGTACGAATGGATGCAAACTTTTACATGGTCTCACATTGGCATATAGACCAAGGAACTTTCGGGTGGTAACATTCAAGCTTTTATACCCACCGCCTTGTGGCGTAGTAATGGGAGCTTTTAAAAAGACTTTGTTTTTTCGGATTACATCCCAGCTTTCCTTGGAAATTCCGGCGGTATTTCCTGAAAGGTATACCTGTTCTCCAACTTGAATTTCATCAAATTGTAAATCCGCACCCGCGGCTTCTAAAATTTGTAAGGTGGCGTCCATAATTTCTGGACCGATTCCATCTCCTTTAGCAATAGTTATTCTCATGGTGATTATTTTTTGGCAAAGATGTACCCTTTTATATATATA
>JBEGMB010000267.1:0-15762 GCA_041183245.1 Bacteroidota bacterium | reverse complement strand
AAAAAGGAGTAATTTTAGCAGATGTTAAATGAACTGAAACAGTTAAAAGAACTTTTAAGCTCTCCCAATCGATTTATCGTACTCGCACATAAATCTCCAGATGGTGATGCTGTTGGAAGTGCTGCCGGATTCTATAAATTTCTGTTGAATTTATCTTGTAAGGTACACGTTGTTTTACCTGATTTACCTTCAGATACACTTTTGCCTTTTATGGCGGGTATGGATTGTCTTTATTTTAGCGAACATCCAGATGATGTAAACGTACTTTTTGAAGAATCTACCGTTCTGATTTGCCTAGACTTTAACGCACCAAGTAGGGTAGGTGATATGCATGCCTTGATTGAAGGGTTTTCAGGTGTAAAGGTAATGATAGACCATCATCCAGAACCGGAACCGTTTGCAGACCTCATGATTTCTGATGTAACTAATTCTTCAACCTGCCAGTTAATTTATGAGTGCATAGAACACATGGGCTTAACCCATGCTATCGATCAACACGTAGCTCGTGCTTTATACTTGGGTATTATGACGGATACGGGCTCCTTTCGTTTCCCATCGGTTAACGCCAAAACCCATCACATACTTGCAGATTTAATAAGTACTGGAATAGCGCATTGGCAAATTCATCAAGACGTTTATGATAACAATCGAATTGATCAATTGCAGTTGCGTGGATATGCAATCAGTGAGAAATTAGTTTTGCTAAACAAAGATAAAAACCCAATACCCGCAGGATATATATCCCTAACCAAGGAGGAACTTTCACGATTTAATTATAAGACGGGGGATACCGAGGGCTTAGTGAATGTCATTCTTTCATTAGAAGGAATTAAAGTTGGGGTTCTACTTCAAGAAAAAACTGACGGTATCAAAATGTCTTTTCGTTCGAAAGATGGGGTTTTCGTGAATGAACTCGCCAAGCAACATTTTAATGGGGGAGGACACAAATATGCCGCTGGTGGAATTAGTTTTGATTCAATGGAAGTAACTCTTTCAAGGCTATTAAGTTTAATGGAATTACAATTCAAAACAACATGAAACGGATTGCCTTTTTTTGTGTTCTTGCCCTAGTAGCGTGTAATCAAACTGAAAAACAAGCCACTAAAGATTCAGCGGATTGGTCCAAAGACCATTCGGTTTCTTATCATAAAGAAATCAATGAACGTGAACAGATAACCATTGGCCTTTATTTGGATCATCACAAAGAGTTGAAAGTTCAAACCACTTCAACAGGCTTGAGGTATGCGATTATTAAAGAAAATCCTAAAGGAGAACTAGGGGGAGTTGGAAAAACTGCGTCGGTTATTCTGAAGATTTCTTTGTTAGATGGTACTCCATGTTATACAACAGGTGACGACGTATATGACGAGATTCCAATTGATCGAAATGATAAAGAATCCGGGTTAAACGAAGCGCTTAAGTTGATGCGGGAAGGAGAATGTGCTAAATTGATTTTACCGAATCATTTAGCGCATGGTCTTGTTGGTGATTTGGAACAAATACCGCCATTGGCGATCTTATTGGTTGATGTTGAATTAGTCGAATTACAATGAATAAAATATTTCTCTTAGTTCTAAGTGTTTTTTTGGCGGTGTCGTGTAACTCAAACCAGAGGAAGCCACTTGACGCAAGCGACAAAAAACCTAAAACAGCCCGTGCTCCGAAACAAAGAAATACGAAAATACCATCGGATAATTCTTTGAAGGATTTTGATAAAGGTAGCATCACTAGAACCAAAATATTTGAGGATGGTGTTACTGTGAAATGGTTCTTCGAATCGTTCAAAAAAAACCCAACATTAACTGATGGTGAGGTTTGTTTAATTAATTACAGAATTTCCTTACCTGACGGAAAGATTTTTGACGGAAATAATCGCCTCGATTTGCCTTTTATCCCATTTATGGTTGGTTATAATATGCAATTCAAGGGTTGGGACCTCGCGTTAAAACATTTAAAAGTTGGGGATTTTGCGAAAATAGAGATCCCATCAGAATTGGCTTATGGCTCGAAAGGATTCAGCAATATTGTTCCCGCTAACAGTCCGATTTGGCTATATGTTAAAGTTGTAGCAAAAGTTTCACCTGAATATAATCAAGGAGGCGTTAAAACGTGGACGTTTGATAAAGGTACCGCTGGAAAGTTCGATAATTCTGAAGATAAAGAGGTTTATTATCATGCCATTGTAAGCTCAAAGAATAAAGCAGAGGTTCAGAATTCATTCAAGCGAAACCTCCCTCTTCGGTATGCAATCGGTCAAAAAAATGTAGTCCCAGGACTGAGAAAGGTGCTAAAAAATGCTAAAAAAGGTCAGAAAATATTTGTTCTTTTGAATTCGGAACAAGCCTACGGTAAAAGGGGTTACGGTAAATTGGTTCAGCCGAATGAATCCCTGTTTTACAACCTAAGCATTAGCGAAATCAAGGAATTTTAGTCATTTTCCTTATATTTGTAAGGAATGCAGAAATTAAGCATAAAAATATTTCTTGGGTTAATCAGTTTATTGAGTTCAATTTCAATCATTGCCCAACCTTCTATCGATACGTTGGATACGCCACAAGGGAAATTGGTTCTGCATCAAGATCAAACTTGGAGTATTGCTTCAGATCCGAACTTTGATGGTGTTTTAAACAAACGAATTCATTCTATTGTCTCCTCTTACAGCACCCCCTTAAAGCAAGCGTGGATTAATGATGTGGTTTATACCGGTAAAGGCAATAATTTATCTTTAATGCAAGACACCATTTGGCTCTGTTTGAACGAAGCGGCAACGGATGGCACCATGGATTTTTGTTTTCCTATGAGAAAAATTACCGTGAATTCACGGTATGGTCCTCGAAGCGGAAGATATCACAATGGGATTGACTTGGCACTAAAAGTAGGGGATACCATATTCTCAATGTTCTCAGGTAAGGTCCGCTATGCAAAATATAACGACGGCGGATTTGGTAATTTGGTAATTATGAGGCATTACAACGGACTTGAGACGTTTTATGCGCATCTCAGTAAATTTTTAGTTGCCCCCAATCAAGAGGTTAAAGTAGGGGACCCCATAGCCTTAGGGGGAAATACCGGCAGGTCCACCGGCCCTCACCTGCACATGGAAGTTCGTTTTTACGACGGGGCAATTAACCCAGAAGAAATCATTGATTTTGATAAAAAAACGCTTAAAAAGGAAAACTTGTTTCTGCATCGAGCTTTGTTTCGTCCAGGAGCTAAGCCTTCAGAACAAATTGAAGTACTTTCATCGGAACAATTGGCGCTTCAGAATAACACCCCAGTAAACTCTACGGTGGTTGAGCAGGTTGCTGTGGTTGCAGCTCCAATAGTTAAACCTGTTGTAAAAACGGCTCAAAAGAAATATTATCAGGTAAAATCTGGCGATACATTAACTCGGATCGCTGCGAAATATAGTACAACTGTATCTAACTTGTGTAAACTTAACGGCATCAGCCCGAGTAGCACCTTGGTGATTGGTAAAAATTTAAGGGTAAAATAATATGAAAGTCTTTTATGCTGTTTTGATTTCGCTAACTATGGTAAGTTGTTCGGCGTATAATGACGTGTTAAAAGGTGATGACTTCCCCACGAAGTTTAAACTTGCAAACGAACTTCATGAAGCGGGTGACTACGATAAATGCATTGTTTTGTATGAACAGGTGTATCAACATGCCCCTAAATCAGCGGAAGGTGAATTTTCGTATTTCAACATGGCGAAAAGTTATTATGAGGACGAGGATTATTACATGGCGGGTTATTTCTTCGGGTCATTTGTGCAACGATACCCATACAGCTTAAGAAGTGAGGAGTCGTTTTTTCTTACAGCAATGTGCAGCGTTCAGAATTCTCCAAAGTGGTCTCTAGATCAAACTGAAACTTATGCGGCGTTGAATGCAGTTCAAGCGTTTATTGATAAATACCCGAATTCACCATTGGTTGATTCATGCAATACCATAATCGATGCATTATCCTACAAATTAGAGTTCAAAGATTTTAATAAAGTTCTCCAGTATAGTAAAACGGAAAATTTCAAAGCCGCACTGGCTTATGCAGATATATTCAACGGTAAATACCCCTTATCCATCCATGACGAGGAGGTTCAATTTCTTGCCGTGAAAAATGGATATTATTTAACGATTAATAGCATTGAGAGTAAAAAAAAGGAACGAGTTGAGGAAACTATAACAAGATATCGTAACTTTGTATCTGAATACCCAGCCTCTGAGTATTTAAACGAGTTAAAGGTTTTGCTCAAGCCTTGGCAAAATGATTATGAATTTTAATTAATATCCATGCAATACAAAAACGTCAACGCAGAAAAAACAACAGTTACTAGAGATGTTGTTAATTTGGAAGACAAAACAGGTAATCTTTACCAATCAATCGTCGCTGTTTCAAAGCGTTCGAATCAAATTAGCTCGCAAATCAAAGAAGAGTTAACTCAAAAACTTCAAGAATTTGCGACATCAACAGACAGTTTAGAAGAGGTTTTTGAAAACCGTGAGCAAATTGAAATTTCAAAGCATTACGAGAAAATGCCAAAATCAACGGCAATTGCAATGCAAGAATTATTAGAAGATAAAATTTATCTAAGAAAACCAGAGGAAGCCGCAGAATAAGATGCGAATCCTCATAGGAATAACTGCCGGCATCTCTGCCTATAAAATTCCTTTATTAATACGTAAATTCATTAAGGAAGGGTGCGAGGTACGCTGTATCATGACCCCCGATTCAAAGGATTTCGTAAGTCCCTTAGTTATTTCAACCTTATCTAAAAACCCTGTTGGGATAGAATTCTGGAATAAAGAAACAGGTTCATGGAATAACCATGTTGCATTTGGGGAATGGGCTGACGTTTTTCTAATCGCTCCTTGTACAGCAAACACGCTGCACAAACTAGCACAAGGTGCGTGCGACAACTTATTACTGGCAACATATCTTTCTATGCGCCACAATACCATTATTTCCCCCGCCATGGATTTGGAAATGTACCAACATCCCACGGTAAAACGTAATATTGAGCAAGTATTAGCGGATGGTGTTCATGTGATTCCACCTGATCATGGGGAATTAGCCAGTGGATTAAGTGGGGAAGGGAGACTTCCTGAACCAGAAACTTTATACCATGAGGTAATGGCTCACCTTGCGCCTAAAAAAGATTTCTTAAACATCAAGGTATTGGTTACGGCAGGTCCGACCTATGAAGCCATTGACCCGGTTCGCTTTATTGGGAATCATTCCTCTGGTAAAATGGGATTCGCCATCGCTGAGAATTTTGCTGCGCGGGGCGCAGAGGTTACGTTGATTACCGGACCAACAACACAAACAAGTTCACACGAGCGTATTCATTGCGTAAAGGTTACATCTGCGCTTGAAATGTTTGACGCAGTAAAGAACCATTGGAGTGAAAGTCAAATCGGGGTGTTCGCTGCTGCGGTTGCTGATTATCGTCCGGTGCAAATCGCTGAGGAAAAAATTAAAAAAACGAGCGAAGACTTAAACATAGAACTCATTAAAAATCCTGATATTTTATCATGGGCCGGGTCAAATAAATCAACCAAGCAACGCACCATAGGATTTGCTCTTGAGACAAATAATGCAGATCTTCATGCTACTGAAAAATTAGCCCGAAAAAATGCAGATGCGATTGTTTTAAATGTAATGGAAGAAAATGAAAAATGCTTTAATTCCGATACCAATAAAGTTCGTATCTTCGACGTTAATGGCTTGGCCCTCGAATTACCAGTCGCCTCAAAAACAAAGATTGCACAAGGGATTATAGATTTTATTACAACAATTCGTGTATGAAGCATTTTATAGTATTCTTTTTAGCCTTAATGATTTCCCCGTTTTTAGCGCAGGAACTTAATTGTAAGGTCTCCATTATCAAGGAGGCCAGCCTTGAAGTCAACAGTACCGAATTGGAAATCTTCAAAGAATTAGAATTAGTCTTGACCGAGTTAATGAATAATACGCAATGGACAAAAGACCAATTTAAAACCGAGGAACGAATCAATTGCAACATCCAACTTCAAATCAATAAAATTCCAACTCCAGGAACATACACTGGAGCTATACAAATTCAAGCAACACGACCTGTTTTCAACTCTAATTATAACACCCTATTATTTAATTATCGAGATGAAGATTTAGCGTTTTCGTATTCAAGAAATACCCTGATTACCTATACCCCCAATCAATACCGTGATAATTTATCTTCAATCATGGCCTTTTATGCCTACTTTATTTTAGGTATGGACTACGACTCGTTTTCATTAAAAGGTGGTACAAAGTTTTTCAATGAATGCCAACAAATTGTATCGAATGCCCAAAATTCTGGTGCGCCAGGTTGGAAATCAAGTGAACAAGGTAAAAGAAATCGATTTTGGTTAGCGGATAATGTGCTGCAAGCAGCATTTGAACCCCTTCGTGAGTGTAATTTCTCCTATCACCGCAATGGGATGGACCAAATGTATGAGGACAAGGTTAAAGGGAAAAAGGCATTGTATGACGCCCTCTCTAAATTGACACCGGTGGTTCAGGTTAGACCGAATTCTCCCAACGTCGTTAATTACCTGCTTTGCAAACGCGATGAGTTAAAGAAAATTCTTTCCGATTCTGAGTTGAAAGAAAAAACTGATTTTGTAAGCCTCTTAAAGCGAATAGACCCTTCTAATTCTTCGAAATATCAAGAAATACTAGAGTAATGCTTACGCGTTTAATCATCCGGAATTTTGTACTGATTAATGAACTTACGCTTGAATTTAGTCCAGGTTATACCGCAATAACTGGAGAAACCGGTTCTGGGAAATCAATTCTATTAAATGCGCTTGGCTTAATAAAGGGAGAACGCGCTGATTTTAGCGTAATCGGTCCAAGCGATACAAGAAGCATTGTGGAGGCACATTTTAGTGTTACTCCTGAAATCATTCAATGGCTAAATGACCGTTCGCTTGAGCCATGGAAAGAAGTCATCTTACGTCGTGAAATTCATAAAGATGGAAAGTCAAGGGCGTTTATAAATGATACGCCAGTAACCCTACAAGACATGAAGGCACTGGGTGAACGGTTATTTATAATTCACTCGCAGTATAACACCCTTGAACTTAAAAATCAAGAATATCAGTTGTATATCTTGGATGCGCTTTCAGGTACTCAAACCGAATTCATCGAATATTCAAGCGGCTATCAAGAATATATAAAACGCAAAAGTGAATTAACTCATAAGGTACAGGAATTGAGTTTACTAGAATCAAAAATGGATTACGAACAATTCATTTTAACGGAAATTCAAGCCCTTAAACTCGAGGATGTTGATTATGAAGAGTTATCGAAAAAACTTGAACTCAAGGAGGAAAATCAAGAATTGATTTCAGACATTAATTCTCTAATGTCGATTAGTGAAAGTCCAATGCTACAAGACTTATCGAGCTTGGCAAAGACCATTGAGCGACATGAAGCCAAAGCTAATTCGCTTCAAGAGATAAAAACCATAGTTAATGAAATAACCGCACGCTTTTCAGAGTTGAGTTACTTGTCTGGGAAAGCCCTTCAGCAGCTGGAGTCATCAGAAGTCGATGAGGCGTCAATCTTATCGCAAGTAGATGAGTTTAACCGGATACTTAACAAACATCGCTTGACTTCACAAGAGGCGCTCTTGGATTTGCAACACGGATTAGAAGGACGCGTAAGTGAATTAGACGAACTAAAAGCATTTATTGCGGCTGAACAACACGCGCTTAGTCAACTCGAAAAAGCACTTACCGACCGTGCTTTGGTATTAAATAAACTTCGTAAAGAGGCCTTGCCAAACATTGAGGATCGCATACAAAATGGATTGATTGGATTGAAATTATCTGGCGCTCAATTAAGCTTTAATCTTACAGAAACCACGGAGCTTAATGCGCGCGGAATGATTACCTTGGAAATGTTGTTTTCAGCGAATAAAGGAATGCTTCCTGTGCCGATACAGAAGGCTGCGAGTGGCGGCGAATTATCCCGCGTTATGTTGCTCTTACAACAGCTGATTTCAGAAAAACTGGAGATGCCGAGTATTTTATTTGATGAAATTGACACGGGTGTTTCAGGTGATGTGGCAGAAAAAATCGGAAAGTTATTGAAAGAAATGGGACAGGGGCGACAGCTTTTCGCCATTACGCATTTGCCACAAGTCGCAGCACAGGCACAACATCACTTGGTGGTCTGGAAAACAGAAATAAACCAGCGCATAGAAACTTCTGTCGTTGTATTAGGCCATAAAGAGCGTATCACTGAAATTGCTAGATTAATGAGCGGTGAGAAGATTAATGAAGCAGCCTTAGTAAATGCCCGCACTTTATTGAATTCCAATGAAGTATGACCAATTTTTCACTCCAGTTCAAATAGAACAACTCAATCAAATTGATTCGTTTAATCATCAGTTTGGTTTTATCGGCAGTTGCTTTTCTGACCATATGCATCAACGGTTCCGTTATCATGGACTTCAAGCTTGGCTGAGTCCTTTTGGAACAACTTTTAATCCACTATCTATTCTAAATCAACTACTTGGATCAATTGATTTAACTCATAAATTTAATATTTATTCTACAGAGAACCATTCAATTTGTTGGGAAACATCACATAAGATCATTCATTCAAACCCGAAGGAATTAAAAATAATTGTTGAACGCTTACGAGCTGAATCATTAAGCGCTCTTCAAGAAATGGACACCTTGTTTATCACACTGGGCTCTGCTTGGGTTTATGAATTGAATTCCACAGGTTTATTGGTTGCTAATTGTCATAAATTACCTGCATCAAATTTCACAAAAAGGCTATTAAGTATAAAAGAAATAAGCGACGCATTACATACCGTTATTTCTAGATTAAATAAGATCAATCCTTTTTTAAAAATCGTATTTACGGTTAGTCCTGTTCGGCATTTGCGGGATGGAATCGTTGAGAATTCTCGAAGCAAAGCATGCCTCATCGAAGCGTGCCATCAGGTTGTTGATAGTGCTTTAACTGCAACATATTTTCCAGCTTACGAAATCGTAATGGATGAGTTAAGGGATTATCGGTTTTTTGAAAGAGACGGTGCACACCCATCCGAATTTGCAATCGATATTGTTTTTGATAAATTGCAACGCGCGCTCTTTACAGAGTCCTTAATTAAAGTATTTAACGAAGTAGCTCAAATTCGACGCATGGAAAATCATAGATTTTCAGAAGAAAGTAACGAGGATGCAATGGAGAAACACAGGCAAAGTATTGCGAAGAGAAAACATGATTTAGACGAACTTCATCCAGTTCGGTGGTGACTATAACTTAATAAAACGAGTAGGGGAGTACCCCGCTGCTTTAATCAGATACATTCCTGAAGCAAAAGATTCTAAGGATATTTCAGATTCAGTACCTGAATACATTAAACTTCCCGTAGTGCTGTAAATCTGAATTAATCCTGATTGATTTACTTGGATCTTGCTTGAAGCCGGATTAGGATAAAAAGACAGAAAAGGTAAGCTAGGTTCTTCTATGCTTGTATTATCCATAGAACGCACTTCGATATCATCAATGTACAATTTAAATCCATCATAGGTTCTTAAAACAAATGCTAGATAGATAACCGCATTGTCATAGCCCTGTCCAGTTAAGTTAACTTCTCGAGCGGTCCATTCGAAATTTTCACCAGTCACAAAGGAAATCGTATCGGTAAAACTTGATGCTTGATTATCAGTAGTTGAAAGAAGTACCAGGTAATTATCTGGATAGGATGCATCTTGTGATTTAGCATTCCACGTGAGGTAATTCCCGAAAGCACCTAAGGAAATAGAAGGTGTAATTAACCAGCGATTGGCAGTATCTGGATTCTCAAAGAAAGAGGTAGCAGCAGCCACAGTATCCAAGGGATTTTCAGGATCTAATACCGTTATCCATGAAGCATTAAATTCAGAAACCTGGGCGTTTGGTGCGTTTAAATCAAGATTTAACATGGTGAAATTCGCCGGAATCCCTTGTTGGAAATCTTCATTAAAAATCACTGTTCCCTGACCATAAGAACAAAAACTTAAGAAAAGAACCGTGTAGAAACATATCCGCATATCACAAAGGTAAGTTTAATCTACTAAAAGTATCAGTATATCCTTAAATTCTTGATAAAAGAGGTCAAAAGCAAGTAGGCGTTCTTTGAGAAACGCAAAGATAACTGGCCAGTCTTCTTGTGAGTAATAATTAACCTCGGGATAAACCCATTGAATGCGGTCGAAAACAAAGCCTTCTTTTGCGGTTTGATTCCTTAACCAACGTCCTTTATCACCTGTGGCATTTTCCATCACTTGCTTTAACTCGGTTAACTGTTCCCAAAAAATATCACGAATGCCTTCATCTTTGAATTGAACATCAAAATTCAGGTAGGCACCCGTATTGTCGCAATGCAGTCTTAAGTATACATGCTTAATATCTGTGGGATACTTCAGCCAATTGATGGCTCTTCGGTGCTGGGTATTATGCCTGCGCATTTCCTTTTTGAACCCATCCCAAAAAAGCTGATTATACTGCTTGCGTTCTTCTTTAGAAAGCATTATTGATTTCCTTTGGCGTGGTCTGCCAAAAATTGTTGCAAGCCAATATCTGTCAATGGGTGCTTTGCCAACGCTTTAATTGCACTTAACGGTCCAGTCATTACATCCGCACCAATGCTCGCACAGTGAATGATATGCATCGGGTGACGAACAGAGGCTGCAAGTATTTCGGTACCAAAATCGTAATTATCGTAAATGGTGCGTATTTGTTGAATCAAACTTAATCCATCGGTTGAAACATCATCTAAGCGTCCCAAAAATGGAGAGATGAACGTGGCGCCAGCTTTTGCTGCCAGAAGTGCTTGTCCAGCAGAGAAAATCAAGGTGCAATTGGTTGGGATTCCTTTTTGTGAAAAGTATTTAATCGCTTTAATTCCTTCAGTTATCATTGGGATTTTAACCACAATGTTGGGGTGTAATTCAGCCAACGCTTCTCCTTCCCGAACCATACCTTCAAAATCAGTGGCAATGACTTCCGCGCTTACGGGACCATCAACTATATTGCAAATTTGAACATAATGGTTAAGAATATTATTTGTACCAGTAATGCCTTCTTTAGCCATTAAGGAAGGATTCGTAGTCACCCCATCCAAAATACCCATATCATTGGCTTCACGTATTTCTGCGAGGTTCGCGGTATCGATAAAAAACTTCATACTTATTTTTTCTTGTTATTTTTTTGCATTTCTAGGGACTTTCGTTGCATCTCTTCGAGTCGCTCCTGAAACTTAGATTTTTTCTTCGGTGTTTTCTCTGCTTTCGCTTGACGTTCCATCATTTTAACCTTTAAATTCTCTTCGTTTACAAAGAACTTTTTAATGGCTACCATGAGTAAAATTGAGAAGAGGGTAGAGATGAAATAGTAGTAACTTAAACCAGAAGAATAATCGTTAAAGAAGAATATCATTAACACCGGGAAAATATACATCATTACTTTCATATCGGGCATACCCGGTTGCGTTGGTTGTTGCATATTACCACTGTTCATGTACGTATAAACAAGCGTGGTTGCAGCCATTAACAAGGTGAACAAACTCATGTGATCACCGTACGGCCATAAATTAAATCCAAAATCCCAGATCGAATCATAGGAGGAAAGGTCTTCTGCCCATAAGAATTCTTGTTGACGCAATTCGAAAGCAGCTGGGAAAAATCGGAATACAGCAAGTAAAATTGGCATTTGAATCAACATTGGAACGCATCCGGCCAAGGGACTTGCACCAGATTCTTTGTACAGTGCCATCATTTCAGATTGTTTTTTAAGCGCGTCGCCCTGATCTGGATACTTCTTGTTTAATTCTTCTACTTGGGGCTTTAGGATGCGCATTTTAACTGAAGAAACAAACATCTTCCACTGAATGGGCATCAAAATCAACTTTAAGATTAGGGTTAACAATAAAATCGCTAAACCTGCACCAATGCCATTACTTACTAATAGATTAAAAATAGGTTGAACGGCATACAAATTAATCCATCTAAATAATCCCCATCCATAATTTAAAATGTCATCATACCCTTGATCATAACTACGAAGTTGATTGTAGTCATTTGGTCCAAAATACCAGGTAAAGGACGCATTGTTTTGCTCAAAATTAGGAGCCAATACGGTTGTCATTTCTTTGATGTTGGTATATTCGCGTTTGCTGCCTTCACCAAAATTCTTAATGTTAAATCGGCCGTCTTCTTTACGGAACCCGTTATCTGGATGAAGTATGGCAGAGAAATAACTTTGTTTAAATGCAACCCATTCGATGTCATCGCTTGCTTCTGAAAAGTCATCTGAAGTTTCACTTAAGTAGTCTAATCCGTCATTTTTTTGTTCAAAACATACTGTGGTTATTCGGCGTTGCTCTTTTAACTTACGTTCTGTTCTACGAAAATTCATAGCCCACTTCAGACGGACCTTATCCATTTCTAATTTAGAGAAACCTTCAAGATGCAAGTTGTAAGCCAAGCGATAATCATCCTTAATAGAATAACTAACTACTATGAGTTTTTTTCCTTGACGATAAGAGAATTCCGTATTATTTCTAATATGAGTTTCATTCACGTTGAACGTAAGGTTCTTCGTATTTAAAACCCCAGGAATTACAATGAAATTTGCAGCATCATCGCTTTTAAATAGACAGAGAGATTCTGATTTCTTCTTGTCGAAATCATCATACGAACGAAATTTTTTAAGATAGACTGCCTCCACATTTGCTCCTTGTGAATTAAGCACAACCGTTAGGTGGTCGTTCTCTAAGTTAACTTGCGTAGCCTTAATTGCTTGTTTAGGCGCTACAACATTACCTGAAGCGTTTTCTTTGGGCTTATCCGCGGATTTATTTGAATCTTTGTTCTCTTTTTTGTTGGTCGTGGCATTCTTATCCTGGGATTTCTCCTTTGCGGCTTGTTCTTTTTTAGCTTTTTCGATATCCTCTTTTGAGGGCTGGTTAACAACGGTGAATACCGTTAGCAACAAACCTATGAGAATTAATCCAATCGTGGTATTTCTATCCATTTTATTATTTGTTTTTTAACGCTGCATCAATGAACGCAGTGAAGAGTGGGTGAGGGTTATCAACGGTACTTTTATATTCCGGGTGGAATTGAACACCAATAAACCATGGGTGATTTTGAACTTCTACAACTTCTACTAACCCTGTTTCTGGATTTCTTCCAGTTGCTGTCATTCCAGCCCCCTCAAGCACTTCTAAATACTCATTATTCAGTTCGAAACGGTGGCGATGCCGTTCGCTTATTTTGTCGGCATGATAGGCATTTGCGATGTTTGAGCTTGGTTTTAAATGACAATCGTATGCGCCTAATCGCATAGTTCCACCTAAGTTCTTTAGTGTCTTTTGCTCCTCCATCATCGAAATCACTGGATGTGTTGAATCCGGATTAATTTCCATGGTATGTGCATCGGTGTATCCAAGAACGTTTCGAGCAAACTCAATTACAGCGCATTGCATTCCTAAGCAAATTCCAAAGAAAGGTGTATTGCTTGTTCGAGCATAGCGCACCGCTTCAATTTTACCTGCAATCCCACGAGAACCAAACCCAGGAGCTACCAAAATCCCGTCCATCTCACCAAGAACAACAGCACTGTTACTTGGAGTGATCGTTTCTGATTGAATCCAGTGTACATTCACCTTGGTATTGTTTGCAACCCCAGCATGAATAATTGCTTCGGAAATGGATTTATACGAATCCTTTAACTCAACATATTTACCAACGAGGGCAATATCTATATTATGTTTAGGATTCTTTAATTTATCCAAGAAATCTTTCCAATGCGATAAATCAGGCGCTTGTTTCTTGGATAATCCAAGTTTATCCAATACCACAATGTCTAATTCTTCGGCTTGCATCAATAATGGAACATCGTAAATCGTAGACGCATCCTTTGCCTCAATCACCGCATTAATGGACACATTAGTGAATCGCGCAATCTTTTTTCGAAGCCCCATGTCCAACGGATGTTCGGTTCTACAGCATAAGATATCTGGTTGAACTCCCAGCTCCAAGAGCGCTTTAACGCTGTGCTGTGTAGGCTTTGTTTTTAGCTCACCCGCCGCTGATAAATAAGGAATTAATGTTAAGTGTATTACAATGCAATCGTCTTCGAATTCCCACATCATTTGACGAACTGCCTCAACATACGGAAGGGACTCTATATCACCAACGGTTCCACCAATTTCAGTTATAACGATGTCGTACTGTCCGTTAGCTGCTAACTCTTGAATTCGATCTTTGATTTCATCGGTTATGTGTGGGATTACCTGTACGGTTTTACCTAAGTAATCGCCACGACGTTCTTTTTCAATAACGTTCTTATAAATACGACCTGTAGTTATGTTGTTTGCCTGAGACGTGGGTACATTTAAAAAACGCTCATAATGTCCAAGATCCAAATCGGTTTCAGCTCCGTCGTCAGTTACGTAACATTCTCCGTGCTCATAGGGATTTAAGGTTCCTGGGTCAATGTTAATGTATGGGTCAAGTTTTTGAATGGTAACTGCATACCCTCTGGATTGCAATAATTTGGCTAATGAAGCGGAAATGATTCCTTTACCTAAAGAAGATGTTACCCCCCCGGTTACAAAAATATACTTTGTGGATTTTGACATAAAATAGTAACTACGGGGTACAAAATTAAAAGAACTGAACGAATCTGTACTATAAAAGAAGAAAAACTATTGTCGGGTTTTCCACGTCTTATACACCATTTCGTGCGTAGGACGATTTGATTCCATTGACGTCAATGGAGAAACGGGTAGGAGAGAGGCGTGACAAGAAGCCGGTAGGGATTGATATAAGGCCGTTCCTTCGGTCTTCCATTCAATCATATCCGCAGAGATTTCTTTTATAATCCGCCCTGGATTACCAGCGTATAGATGATTATCTGGAATAATTTCTTCGGCTTTAACAAAACTCAAGGCACCAACGATGGAGTTTTTACCGACAATCGCACCGTCCATAACTACGGCATTCATTCCTATGAGGCAATTGGATTTCAACGTAGCACCATGAACCACCGCGCCATGACCAATGTGAGCGCCCGTTTCAAACGTAATGTGTTTTCCCGGAAACATATGAACGACACAGTTGTCTTGTACATTACAGCCGTCTTCAATAATAATCCGACCCCAATCTCCACGAATCACCGCACCAGGACCAACGTAACAATCTTTACCAATGATGACATCTCCAATAACAGAGGCCGTATCATGAATATAACTGGAGGGATCAACTACGGGAATAAACCCATTAAACGAATAGCAACTCATACTTATGTTAAATAGAATTTCGCATGAAATGTTAATTTTGAAGAAAATTCATACCATGCAAAAGTATTTATTAATCCTCATCATGTTTACTGTGCTGCAGGTTTTTTCTCAAACTAAGGTGGATAATGCGCGTTTCAAGGAATTGATGTTGGATTCTACATCAGTGATTTTAGACGTTCGTACAGCTAATGAAGTAAAGGAAGGAAAAATTCAGGGCTCTTTAAATGTAAGTTATTTTGCAAATAATTTTCTTTCGGAAGTTGAACGGATTATTCCTAAAGACCGTGTAGTATTAGTTTACTGTGCTGCTGGAGCAAGAAGTGCAGAGGCCTGCAAGCAATTGAAGAAGGCAGGTTATAAGCATTTGTATGATTTACAAACTGGGTATAACGGCTGGGAGTGATCGTACTGGCCATAAGTCTATTTAACAT
>JBEGMB010000266.1:0-17896 GCA_041183245.1 Bacteroidota bacterium | reverse complement strand
GAAGTAAATTCCCCTCAGATTGCAGTGAAAAAAGCGAATCGCATTGACACCAAGACTGCAAAAGAAATAGCTTCGGTAAAATTGAACAAAAAGGCTGAACGAATTATGGCAAAGCTCAATTCAAATGAAGCTAAAACAAGTAATTCAAACCGCACAGAAAATTGGGCATACATTTTACTTATATTTTTAGTTCCATTTGGAACAACCATCTCTATGTACCTATATGAGGGAAGTTGGACGAATCGCGTAACTACGAATCTACTCCTAACCTTATTGTGTGGATTACCTGGATTGATTCATGCGTTGGTCGTGATTTTCGGAAACAAATAAACATCACACCTGTTATTGATAAGGAGCCGGGGAGTTACTCTCCGGCTTTTTTATTAAACTCTTGGTAGGAAAGAATCATGGAATTAATGCTAACTGAGGCATTTTCCCGATGGTATCGATCAAGAACCCACTCCCCTTTATCGTTCTTGCAAAGCACGTTAAATCGATCGAAAAAGTCTATGCCTAGGCTGTCTCCAAGCGATCGAACCAAGTGTGTGATTTTGTCAATGGAACATCCGGATGCTTGTACTTCTGCTTCATTAGCTGATATTACAATGGCAGCTTGTTCAAAACAAAACCCTGAAGCATCAATTGGGGTTCCATGGGTCTTCCAATTTGATACAAAGGCGTTCAATTCGTCATTAACCCGTAACACTTCCTGTTCATTTAAGGTTCGATTGGCCACAAACACCCAAGTTCTTTGATCTGTCATCTTTTTTACAAATCAGCTGCTTGAGCAATTAATTCTGCCACGTCAAGCACTTGAATATCTTCTTCTTTATTGAAATTCTTCACCCCATCCGTCATCATGGTATTGCAAAAAGGGCAACCCGTTGCGACGATATTAGCGGCGGATTCGAGTACATCCTCTGTGCGTTCGATATTAATTTCTTTATTCCCTTTCTCCGCTTCTTTAAACATTTGAGCACCACCAGCTCCGCAGCAAAGCCCATTGGTTTTACAACGCTTCATTTCCACCAATTCGCCATCTAACTTCTCAATAAGTTCACGCGGCGCTTCATAAACATCATTTGCCCTACCTAAATAACACGGATCATGAAATGTAATCTTCTTTCCTTTAAATGTTCCTCCATCATTCAAGGACAATTTACCTGTATTAATCAAATCTTGAATTAACTGGGTATGATGAAGAACCTCATAAGTTCCTCCTAATTCTGGATACTCATTCTTAAGTGTATTAAAGCAATGAGGGCAACCTGTAACAATTCGTTTTACCTCATAACCATTAAGCACTTGTATGTTCATTTGGGCTTGCATCTGAAATGTAAATTCATTTCCGGCGCGGCGTGCAGGATCTCCGGTGCAAGATTCTTCTGTACCAAGCACGGCAAATTTCACCTTACAATGCGACAATATTTTAGCAATTGCTTTGGTGATTTTCTTGGCACGGTCATCAAAACTTCCGGCGCAACCTACCCAAAACAACACATCGGGAGTTTCTCCCGCGGCCACCAGTTCGGCCATTGTTGGAACTTTCAAATTCATCCTATTAATTTTCTTCGGTCCATTTCAATCGATCAGCAGGAGAAAACTGCCATGGCGCACCATTATTCTCTATATTCGTTAACATTCCAGTTAATTCCGTTGGAACTTTTGACTCTTCCATTACCAAGAATCTTCGCAGATCAACAATAATAGATAGTGGGTCTATGTTCACCGGGCATTCTTGTACACAAGCGTTGCAGCTCGTGCAAGCCCATAGCTCTTCGGGTGTAATGTAATCCCCAAGTAAGGCCTTACCATCATTCAAGTCAAAATTATTTGACCCTACCTCTGATAAACGATCCCGAGTATCCATCATGATTTTTCGAGGAGAAAGTAATTTTCCAGTTTGATTCGCCGGGCAAACAGAAGTACAACGTCCACACTCCGTGCAGGAATACGCATCTAACAATTGTTTCCAAGAAAGGTCTTGCACATCCTTTGCGCCAAAGCGTTGAGGTGCTTCAGTTGCAGGTGCTGCTGCATAAGGGTCAGCTGAGGGATCAAGCATTAACTTTACTTCTGCTTCTACTGACTGCATATTATTGAATTTTCCTTTGGCGTTGAGGTTGGAAAAGTAGGTATTTGGAAACGCGAAGAGAATATGTAAGTGTTTCGAATAAGGCAGATAATTTAAAAACACAAAAACCATAATGAGGTGCCCCCACCAACCAATAGACGAAATTACATGAAGTATATCTTCGTTGTTGATTCGTCCAAAAAACAAGGGTCCGAGGTATTGACTTACAGCGAAACCATACCCTACATTAGAACGCAAAATTTTGTCTGCTTCATCGGCGCCATTCATCATGAAAATAAAAATAATCAGTAGCAACTCGAATAACAAGATCAGGTTGGCATCATTCCTTGCCCATCCGTTCAAGTCCGAAGAGGAGAACCGAGGGATCTTGATTAAGTTTCTGCGCGCGAAGAAAATCAAAGTAGCAATAAAGGTAAGCACGGAAAGCACTTCAATTGAACTGATTACGACGGTGTAACAAGAGCCCAAACCTGCATGATAAAAGAAACGATGCGACCCTGTGAACCCATCAATGAATACTTCAATAAGTTCAATTTGAGTAATAATAAAGGCCACGTAAAAAATAAAATGTAAGATTGCCGGGAGTGGTCGATTAAACATTTTTTTCTGGCCAAAGGCAACAAGCAACATGGTTTTAATTCGCTCCCCAACTCGATCGGTTCGGTTGGTGGGTTGACCCAACTTGATTTGTTTAATGATAGACCTCATCTTCCGTGAGAAAAGGCCAATAGAAACAATCGCTAAAACAACAAATATTAGATGAGATAACATAGGGTTAATCAGGAATTGTATCTAACCACTTTTTTAATTTTCCTTCTTGTTTTCCCGTAAGCTGTAAGCCTTTAGATTTGCCACCAATTACGGATAAATGGACATAACGCTCAGGATGTGCTTGTAAGTCATCTACAAGTTCTTGAAGTTCATTATTCGTTTCAACGAGTTCATTATAAAGCTTTTCGTCATGAATTAGTTTACCTAAGGTACCGCTCCCTTTGTTAACGTCTTCCAACATGAAGTTGAATTTTTTCAAAGTCGTTTGAGCTTCTAAGATCGTACCTTTAAAATCGGCGGTTACTAAATCATCCGTTATCTTTTTGGTATTTCCAATAATGGCTGATACCTCATCGCTGCTCTTTTTAAGGTTGGATGTAATGCTTTCGACATGATTCATAATTTTAGAAAACTGTGCTTTTTCTTGTCCTACAAACCCTTGGATTTCAGAAGACAAATCACCAATTTTCTTTATTGTAACCCGAAGTTCTTTGATACTTGCAGTAATATCATTCGACCCATTTTCATCGAACACTCCAGAAAGCGAATTAACCATACCATCAATATGGAGAATTAGAGATTGAAGTTTTTGTGAAATCGGATCGGCATATTGTTTTACTTGCGAGAACATGTCGGCGGACATTTTACCCGGTATTTCATCACCCGACCGATAATATCCTGATTTTAATTGGTCCGGATAGTTAATAATTAATCCTTTGGTGAGCAAGTCCAAAGACCCCAATTCGATGATGGTACCTTTTGGTAAATCGATGTCTGATTCGCTTATGCTAAATTTAATTTTTACCCTGCGATTCTCTGGATTTGAAGGGACATTTTGAATGTTTAATATTTTTCCAATGACCACACCATTCAGCGTAACATTACCGGAAACCATTACTTGCCCTGAATTTGGAAAGTAAGCGTAAAAGGTATCGTCTCCTCCGAGTAAGCTGTATCCTTTTAAAAAATTAATTCCAACTACCAATAATACGATAGCACTAACGGCTATGAATCCAGCTTTTATTTCCTTTGAAAGTTTCAAAATCTATTTTTCTGCTAATTTAATTGCTTTTTCGATACTGATACGCTCTCCATTAGAGAAAGCGATAACAAAAGCGCTAGAAAACCCTTTTTCTTGCATGGCAACCTTATGTTTTTTAGCACCATCTAAATCTTTAACGAAGATTCCAGTATAGTACTTATATAAATTATCCTGCGTGTATTCTTTTACTGGAACTCCTTTAAATTTCTCGGCATCAAGGGTTAATTTTTCGGCTGAAGAGACAATTTGTACACTAAAAAACACCTCTGATGAAGGTATTTCTGCTGCAGTAACCGTATCTGCAACCGAAATCGCTGTGGGTTGGGTATCAGTTTTCACTGGCGCAACGATATGATCCTCTGTTAAGGTTTTTCCTTCGTAATCATTTTTATACTTTACAAAGGCTTTCAGCATGGCATTTGCCATTTTTTCTTGCCCATCAAGTTTACCTATAAATCCTTCTTCATTCGGATTGGTTAAAAAGCCTGTTTCGATTAATACACTGGGCATTGCTGTTTTATAAAGCACTAAAAATCCTGCTTGTTTGACGCCACGATCATACCGTCCTATGGTTTTAAACTCTGACTGTAGAAAACCCGCGAACTTAATGGCATTATTCAGGTTAACATTTTGCTGCAATTGAATTGCTATCATAGCGTCGGGTGTCAAGTCAAAAGACTTGTACTTAGCTCCTTTATCTTCTTCTAAGGAAATTATTGAATTCTCACGCTCCATAACCTTTTGCTGAGATTCGGTGCGATGTAAGCCAAGCACATAGGTTTCTGTTCCGTAGGCCACGGTTGATCCTGCGTTGGCATGTATGCAAATAAATAAATCCGCGTTAGCACGATTGGCAATGTTAGCACGTTCAATAAGTTCCACAAAGACGTCCGTTTCACGGGTATATTTAACAGTAATCGCAGGGTACTTTTCATTAATTAGTTTGCCTAATTTGAGCGCCATTGATAAGCATACATCCTTTTCATGTGCATACCCTCCATGACAGCCGGGATCTTTACCGCCATGGCCAGCGTCAATCACCACCGTTTTCAATTTTGGGGATTCAACTCCTTTTTGTGCAAAAGGTATCGCAGCAAAAAGGTTGAACAAGATAAATGCGCCAATCACGTTCCTCAGAATCCGCGCTTTTTTTGGTAATTTTGCAATACGTTCCATGATAGAATTCAAATTTAAGTTCAAGAGACAAGCGAAAGTTATGCCACCGCGGCTACTTTTCTTCGTTGGAATGTTAATAATGTGTTTTTCTCTAAACGCTCAAGTACCAATTTCGGATACAATTTACGTAGATGATCAGCAAATTGATGAGATAATAAAGTATGGCGCACGTGATTCATCATACTACGATGTTACTTCAAAAAAGGCGTATTTATTCGGTGGAGCTTATGTTGAAACGTTAACGAGTAAACTTACGGCTGGAGCTATAATTTTAGATTTCGAAGGTCATGAAGTAGAGGCTAGTTATATTCTGGATTCAGACAGTGTAGCCGTTGAATTCCCGGTCTTTGTAGAGTCCGGTGAAACGATGACTTGCAAGCGCATGCGGCTGAATACAGAAACTCAAAAAGTTTATATTGAAGTCCTACAAATCAAACAAGATGAGTTATTTTTCACAATGGGTGAAGCGAAACGCTATCCATCGGATCAAATACACTTAAAGAAAGGGGTTCTTACCACTTGTGATCAAGTGGAGCCGCATTACCATTTTTTATTGAGTAAAGGAGTAGTTGTTCCTGAAAAACGAATCGTTGCTGGACCTATGAATCTTTGGATTAGTGGCATCCCAACACCCATTGGGTTGCCCTTTGCGTTTATTCCACAACAAAAAGAACGCACCAAAGGATTATTATTCCCTGAGTTTGTGCCTACATCACCTTATGGCTTCGGCATACAAAATTTAGGCTATTTCATTCCTATAAACGAATCCATTCAAACAAGTTTTTACGGTAATTTATACAGTCGTGGGAGTTGGGGACTTCGAAATGAATTAGATTATGCGAAACGCTATGGATATAACGGGCGTGTTGGGATTGGATTTCAACAGTTTAACAATGGATTTCCAAACTATTCAAAGAATAATAAATTCACCGTTACTTGGTCTCATAACAAACAGCAAAAATCAAATCCTTTCTGGAATTTCAACGCGAATGTGAATTTTATATCAGATAATACTGCAAAAAATAACCCAGACCCAATTAACCCAGACTATTTTACAAATTCCTTCAATTCTGATATTAATTTAACCCGGCTATTTCCAGGAAAACCGGTCACCATGGGCGCCAAAATTTCGATGCGACAAAATTCACTAGCTCAAAACATGGCTTTAGTTTCACCTATTCTCAACGTAAATGTTACTCGGATTTTCCCGTTTAAACGGCTTATTCCTTTACCAAAAACAGAAATAGCCAGGGCGGTCCAACGCATTGGATTAACGTATAATTTGGAGACGCAAAACAAAGGAACATTTGGGGATTCATTAATTAGCCCGCTAAATTTTACTGGGATTGGCCAATCGTTCTTTAACGGAATTAATCAAGGGATTGGAGTTCAAACCACGCTTGGATTATTTCAAAATGCAGTAAAAATTACCCCAACATTGAACTATGGCAACAAAATAAATTTTCAGCAAATTGAAAAGAGTTATGATATAACAAGCAGCAACACGGTCATTGATACCCTTAGAAAGGGAGCCATGGCGAACGAATTGAATTTTAGCGCCAATGCCACCACAGTAATTTACAGCTATTACCGATTTATTGGTAAAAACAGGCCAATTCTTAGGCATTTAATGACGCCTTCTATTGGATATCGATATGTTCCCAAGCTGAATCAATTAATTACTGCGAATGTTGGGGCAAATCAAAGTACAATTACCTACTCACCGTTTGAGCGAAGTATCTATGCCGTAGGGAATACGCAAGCCGCTTCGTTTTTGACCTTTGGAGTCAATAATAGCTTAGAATTGAAAACAAAATCAGAGAAAGATACCATTACGGGATTCCGAAAAACGCGCATTATTGATCAATTCTCAATTAACGGGAACATGGATTTCCTAAAAGACTCTATGAACCTCTCGGATTTATCGATGAACTTGCGTATTAGTCCTTTCAAATGGATGAATTTTGTGGCAAACGGAAGTTATAGTTTGTATGGATGGAATGACAGTACGGGGAAAGCTGTTGGTACATATGCTTGGAATACAAACCAAGGATTGGGTCGATTCTTATCTGTTGGGCTTAACACTACCTTTACGATTACCTCCAAAAAAAGCAATGCAATTATTGAACAAAAGAAAGAGGAAATTCAACAACAATGGAATGCCGACTATACCTATTTTGCTTTGCATCCCGAACAAGCAATTTACTTTGATATACCTTGGAAGATTAATGTGGCACATGTATATAGTATCGTTGCCAATACTAATAAAACACTTAGCAATCCCGATTCTTGGACTAGCATTCAAACGCTTGCATTGAGCGGCGACCTTACGTTTACCAAACGCTGGAATTTATCTGGGAATGTAAACGTTGATGCGAAAACTCAGAAAATCACAAACATGAATTTAGCCCTTAATCGAAATATGCACTGTTGGGCTTTAAGTTTTTTTTGGACACCAATTGGGGGTAATAAGAGCTTTTTGTTGAGTATACGAAATACTTCATCGCTGTTTAGAGATGCGAAAATCGAACTAAGGAAACCTCCGGCTTTCTTTTAACTTACTCGCCGTTGTTGTAAAGTAAAATCTTTGGCCCAACCACCATTCTAATGGTTGTTACCCTACGGTTTGGATTGTTTTTTTGTTTGTCATCGGTCACGGCAGGGGGAAGTATCTCTCCTTTTCCTTCGTATGAAACCCTAAATGTTAACTTCCACTTTACATCCAATGCCTTGAGTTGCTTTTCAAATTCCGCAGCCACCGCTTTAGCTCTTGCTTCAGAAAGCGCAAGATTACGCTCAACTCGTGTTTTTTCATCACCCGAACCTTGTGTATCTGAATACCCAGAAATGATCAGGATTGTTGAATAATCTTCATTGGAAAAAACATTTTCGTCATGATTATCTAGATATTTTCTCCATGATTGAATGTCTGTTTTAATACTATCCAATATTCCCGTAATCAGTTTTTTACCCTCGGCACTTATTACCGAACTTCCTGTATCGAAACTTATATCAGCTGCTATATTTTTAAGTTCTTTATTTGAAGCAATTAATTCTCCAAGTGGAACCACATAGGTATATAACAAATCATTCAATTCTTTCGCCAAACGCAAAGATTTTTCATGTCCCTCTGGCGTATAGGGGTCAGTTTCATTAAGCGATTTAATTATTTCTTCCGTTCTTGCCATTAAGCGATTGAGTTGGTCATCAATTTCCTTAATTCGTTCGGTGGAATCTATGGAATAGAACATTTTTTGCTGCTCCTTTAACATCTGCAATGCTTGCTCTGATTTTTCTATTTCCGACGCCAAACTCTTTTCACGTTCGGCTTGTTTTCTATTAAAGGCATTGACTTCTGTATCTCCTTGCTGTCCGTGAAAAATAGTTGTTTTATATTTTGGTTTAACAAGGACCCCGCTGTCTTTGCACGAAAAGAGAACCAATAGCAGTAAAGAGAAATGTAGTAGCTTTTTTGATGTCATAGTTGGCTATTTTAAACTAATATACAATTATTGTGGGACTTCATGATGTGCTTTTCCATATACGTAAGTAAACTTTGCCCCAAAAAAGATAACCTGTGCTGAATAAAACACCCAAGCCATAAGAATAAACATAGATCCTACCACATCCCCCCTACCTAAGAAAAAATAATGTTGGAGGTAATATTTAATAATTAATTGGCTGATAAATAACAGAAGGGATGTAAGCAAGCCCCCCCTGAGCGCAAGTTTCCATGAAATAACCCCATCATGGACAAACTTAAAAATGAATGCAATCAGTGCTAAATTCATCAAAATAGAAAACAAATGATGAAAAACAATGAACCCAATATGAACATTTCCTAAGGTTGAAGAAAGCCAATTTTCAACTATGCTGAAGACAAAAATTTGAACGAAGTAAGACGTGATGATCAATAAAGCAAATAAGGCTAAATAGGCTAAAGATAAAAATCGAAATTTTAGAATATCCATAACCAAGTTCAGTTTTTCTCTTTTTTTCTTTTGAATATTAAAGAAATCATTCATGCTGTATTTTAAGGACACCATAAAGGCTGAACAGGAATACAGCAAGGCGACAATCATTACGATATTTAAGGAAATAGACTTCGCTTGATTGTTCAGGTTTTTAAGATAGCCGGTAAACATTGAAATATCCTGAATGCCAATATTCTTTTCGAAGATTGATGTGATTGCATTGATACAAATGTCTTGACCGAAAATTTTCCCAAAGCTTATTAAGGTTAAATAAAGTAATGGGATCAAAGCGAACAAGGTATAATAAGCCAAGGCCGCGCCATGAAAAAATGCTCCTTCTTCAAAGAATTCTGCAATGGCATTCCTTAGCACTTGAATGAACTTAATATTAGATTTTCTTGTCATAATGTGGTATAATGTTCAAATGATCTGGCAACACGGTTAAGCTATGAAGAATTACTAACTCATTATTTGCTGTATAAAAATAGTGGATATAAACTGTACCATTAAAAAAGCATCGACTTAGGATTAAAGGCACGCCATTGGGTTGAATTGAGAAAGATCCTGGACGAAATCTTATTTTTACGTCCTTCCAAGTTATCGTATTTACTTCACCGAACCATCGAGCCTCACGAAGGTTTTTTAAATTCCAATAACGTTCCATGGGATTAAAAAATCGTGACAACTTGCCTTTGGCTAAAAAGGCCATATGATTACATATTCCCAACATATCTTGCGCATCGTGTGAAACCAAAATAATACATAAACGCTCCTTTTCTTTCAAAGCGATTAATAAATTAATTAAGCGTGCTTTCAATACCGAGTCAAGGTGTGAGAAAGGTTCATCTAAAAGCAGCCAACTTGGTTTTTTAGCGATCGCTCTAGCCAAGGCTAAGCGTTGTTGTTCGCCTCCGGACAAGTCCTTTGCGATGGCATGAGCAACGTCACCAAGCTCCAATAATTTTATAAGGTATTGTACGCGTTGTTCTCTTTGCACTGCCTCCCAATTCAAAATTACTTCACGAATATTTTCAGTACAGGTATGATACAAATCGAGGTTATAGTCCTGAGCAACCAAGGACATTTCTGGATGCCCGGGAATTAAGCGTTGGGATGCCCGCGGTAATTTTCTATCGTTTAAAAATACATCACCGGTTGAGGCATCCTTAATTCCTGCAATTATTTTTAACAAGGTAGATTTTCCAGCACCACTTTTACCTGCAATGCCATACACTTCATTGGGTTGAAAAACGCTGTTTATTTGATCCAAGATCAAACGGTCTGAATCCAGCTTAAATGATAGGTTTTTAATCCTTAACATTCACCATGAGTTGTTTAGGGAAATCATGATTCGCGATATAAATCCCGGTAATTGGATTCGCAAAGGGCTCGTTATCTTTCAATTCCACGATAATGTGTAATCCCCAAGGAAATTCCTGTTGATGCACTGCTTCAATTAGTTGATTAGAAATTGCAAATTGCACCTGACTCCCATCCGTTCGGTTTAAGGAAACTAAATAAACTCGGGGAACTTCATAGGCAAAATCGCCTTGCGTTGGGTGCGCTCCTTTAAGTACATACACATCCTGTTCGTTAATTGCCATTGAGACTACATCTTGTACCTCCAACTCATCTTCCCAGTGATACTTGTGATTATCCGGTGTCTCTGCACCTTGGTGCTTAGCGTTTGCTAATTCCGGGGAAAATAAGTCATTTAGGTGAGCACACGTAAGTCGAAAAGTTGACATTCTATGGGTATTAATGAAGTACGAAATTATTAAATTCCGTTCATCCATCATCTTTATTCTGATGATGAACAATGAAATGTGAAGAATAATCTAATTTATCTACGTGTATAAATCAATGAAACTATTAAATTCGGATTATGAAACACGCCATAATATGTTTAACAAGTTTGATGTTTACGCTAATTTTAAATGGTCAAACGAAATTAACTACAACAGAAAAAGCATCCTATAATCGCTTTCTTAATAAAGGAATAGAAACCTATAATGCAGGAAGATTGAATGAAGCATTAGAATCATTTAAACGTGCAGAGGCGCTTGACCCTGATGCCTGGAAGTTAAATTACTGGATGGCTGCATGCCATTATGAACTAAATAGCTACTACACAGCAGAGAATTATATGATTAATGCGGTCCGAAATATGCCTGAAAATGAAGACGGGGATGCGGCATTTTATGAACTTAACGGAAAAATCAATCACCGGCTAGATAAGGTTGACAACGCCATAACTGCATTTAAAAAATGCGCAATACTCATGGGAACCAAAATGGCGAAATCATATGGAATCTCCTTGTACATCGAACAATGTGAACTTATGATTCAAGCTAAAAAGCAAGGATATACTTCACTAAGGAAGCCCCTATCCATTCAATTGAACTCTCTTGAAGACGAATATGCACCCATATTAATCAATGGTGAGACCTTATTCTTTACGGCACGAAGACCAGAAACCACCGGTGAAACAGCTGACCCTGATGATTCTAAATATTTTGAGGATGTTTACAAAGCGCAATGGAATCCGATTACAGCAGATTTTGAGATCGATTATGAATTCTTCAAAAACATTAACACTGCTGGCTTCGATGCCCTTAATTATATTAATTCGAATGGCACCTATGCCCTACTTACTGTTAACACGTCAATGACTGAAAAAACAACTAAAGGATCAGATTTATTTGAGATTTCGAGTGAAACACCTTTCGTATGGGAGGCTCCAACAATTATAAAAAAGAAGGGATTAAATACAGATTTTTTCGAAGGAAGCGCTACGAGCACAGAGGGTGCTGACGCCGGAGATTTTATTCTTTTTGTTTCTGACCGGAACTCAGAAGTTTCTGGCCTGGATTTATTCATGTGCACTCGGAATGAATCTGCATTCGGTGAGGTTACCGTGCTCCCAAAACATATTAATAGCCTTGGCAACGAAACAACACCGATGCTAAGCGCAGATGGTAAATACTTATTTTTTAGTAGCGATGAACTACCAGGTTACGGAGGATATGATATTTTTTACAGCATCAATGAAAATGGTGTGTGGTCTACTCCTATTAATTTAGGTCCTGAAGTGAACTCCGTAAATCACGACACACACTTTAGCTACAATGCCTCCACTAAAAAAGCAGTATTCGCATCCTTAGCAGAGAAGGAAGGATATTTTTCATTTGATTTATATACTGTGGACTTAGCTGGAAAGGAATTTCCTTTTACGAAGTAATCCTAGTTTACTCGTACTTTCTTCCGGTTGATGTTATCTATGTTGTATCTTACAAAGGTCTCAAATCCTCCTTTAAAATTTGACACAAGCGATAACCTAGAAACGTTAATGTCATAAGCAAATCCAGCAGAGAAAGGTCCATAAAAAATGGATGATCTAACCACTATAGCATCTTTCAATCTACTAAAAATACCCAAACTGAACGCGATTTCTTTAATGTTATCGGTTTCCCAGGATGCTTTGCGAATGATCTGCTTGTAACTTACCCCGTAAAGTAATTCATTTGACTTTCGCTGGCGTTGGTAATAAATTGCAGGCTGCAAAATACCATTTGTAGCCATTATTCCAATGTTAGCGTTAACAAACCCAGCGTAGCGAATCGGAAGGGTTTGAATGCTTGAATTATAAAAAGAATACCTTGGGTTATTTACATGATAGGCAGCAAACCCAACATTAAATCCTTTATCCGCTTCATTTGTAATTTTACCAATGTCTGTTTGAAATGAATAAACGCCGCCAACTCCTAGGTCAAAATACGAGAAGTTTTGCTCATAAAACGGCTCTCCATTCGGGAGTGTTGGATTAAATGCCGTGCCATCATATTGAGAGCCCCACTGCCCTGATGCAGGATTTGTTACGCATTGGCCAAAGGTAGAATTCAATCCTAAAGCCACTCTACTGAATCGACTTACTTTTAAGCTGTATGAGAAGTTAAATCCAATATTACTCTGAGTAAAATATCCATCTCCCATGCGATCATTGAAGAACACTAAACCTGCTCCAAGTACTCCATTCGAATTTTTAAGTGCGGCGGTTAAGCGCCCGTCGATGGATGCGAAGAACGTGCTAAAGGGAGAGGCAAAACTTCCGTATTGACCGCGATACATGGCAATTCCTTGAAAAGAGGCATTAGCTCCGGCCAAGGCGGGATTTAAGGTAAGGGGTGAAACATCAGTTTGTGAAAAATGAACATCTTGTGCATGAACAACAGATGACTGAAGTACAAAACCTACCAGCAGGCCAATGAAATAAATTATTCGTACACGCATTATCTTACCAATGTTAAACTTCCTGATTTATGAAGCATTGTATCATCATACAATTGAATATTCAAATCAAACACATAATTCCCTTCTTGAGCAGGTCTTCCTTTATAAAAACCATCCCATTCCTTGTTGATATTCGTAGATTCAAAAACCTTTTGACCCCAACGGTCATAAATCACAAAACCAAAGTCTTTCACACATACATTTTTACCAAATACCTTGAGTGTATTGTTTTCTGATGGACCGGTTCCATTTGGACTAAAAATAGTTGGTACAAAAAACTCTCCGCACAATAATTTAACAGTAACAACAAGCGAATCTTCACCTTGGCACCCGTTGTTGTCTGATGCTTGTAAATAATAAACGATACTTGAATCTGGAGCTACCGATGGGTTCGCACAATTATCGCATGACAGCCCGTCTGACGGAGACCAGGCAAACACAGTACCTCCATAGGCGTTCGCTATAAAAGAAGTAGCTGGATTAATTACCGTATCGCCAGGAACAATTGAAACAGGCAGCGTATTAATGATACCTATGGTACCCGATGCACTGATTTGACATCCATTCGCATCGGACGCAATTACAGAATAGCTCCCTATGTCAAGCCCCGATATGCTGTCCGTTACTTCATTCGTAGGTTGCCACAGGTATGAATAAGTTCCAGTTCCGCCATTAACCGTAACATCCATCGTTCCTAATAAGCCTGTTGCGCAATTCACCGGAGTTGAATCCGCACTTATTGTTAAAGCCGTTGGCTCAGTTATAGTAATTCCTTGAACAACAACACAATTGGCTGCATCAACTACAACAATATTGTAATTTCCTGGTGATAATCCAGTAACAGTATCATTGGATACAGCAACCGGAGACCAAGAAAATACAAATGGCGGTGTTCCCAACGAATCCACTTGCACTGCTGCAGAACCGTTTGCTGCACCGAAACAGGTTACATTGTTTACGTAACTAATGCTGATAGCGGGTGGTTGTGGCGTGGGATTTATTACAAAAACGCTTGGGTTAGTGGCTGTACATCCCGAGCTTACGGAAGTAACTGTTAATGTATAGTTACCTCCAGCTAAACTCATAAAATTTGGGCTTGATTGTGTCGGCCCGTTGTTTAGAGCATATGTGAACCCGGCTCCAAGTGGGGATGAAACGGTAAGCATTCCTGTAGGCAATGGGCATGTCGGTTGCGTAGTTGAAGCCGCCGGCACCGTTGGGATAGCTAATGCTGCATTAATGGACGCAATGCTGCTAACTGCTGAGGTACAACTCGCTGCGTTTACTACTACAAAGGTGTAATTGGTAGAAGGACTCAATCCAATAACAGAAGTTGTAGTTCCTGTTCCTGTTTGGGTTGTTCCACCGGGGGTAATTTGTAAGGTCCATGTACCTGACATTGGAAGGCCACTTAAAAAAGCAATTCCTTGAGCCGAAAGACAGGTTGGATGATCCACTGAATCGACTATAGGAGCAGGTGGCGGGATCGGATTATTTACAAATACATTATTGGAATTTGCAGAAACACATCCATTATTAAGGTTGGTAACTGTAAACGTATATGAATTAACTGGCAATCCTGTAAAAGAGGTTGAAACACCAACGCCTGACTGTACAAAGGTTGTTGCTGGGGAATTCCCATAAGCAGTGATTGTCCAACCACCTGTGTTGGGTAAATTCGAAATTGGAACATTACCTGTTGCTACCGCGCAGGTCGGTTGAGTGACCATCCCAGCAATCGGCGTTGCTGGCACGGCCGGAACAAGATTGATATTTACACTTGATGATGCGGGAGAAGTACATCCTGCTACTGTATTTATATATTCAAAAGAAAATGCAGTACCTGGTGTTAAACCAGAAATTGCAGCGATTGTACCTACACCGGTCTGCGTAAATCCTGCAGGAATTGAATTTACCGTCCAGCCTGTGCTTGGAAGTCCTGAAAGATAAATAACACCATATTGATTGGAGCAGGTAGGTTGGTCCAACGAATCGATGTTTGGAGCAAGCAAACACTGTCCAAAATAAATTTGGGCAGAGATTAAAATAAAAATGAATCCGAGTATTCTCCCTGTCATTGAGTAGAATTAAGCCAAAAAGTTATACTATCTATCGCTTCGTAAAGTTACACTAATAATCAAAATTATAGTGCTATTCTCTAAAAAACTTAAACGAGCGAAGCCTCTTTGCGTTGCCTATTAAAAAAATGCAGAACTTTGCTTGATGAAAAACGAAGGAGTTTTTTTCGAAATCGCGTATGATGGAACCGGATATTGCGGCTGGCAAATACAACCCAATGCGCCAACGGTTCAAGGCACAATAGAAGAAGCTCTTTCTAAACTTAATGGAAATAAGCCAATAGGCATCGTGGGTTGTGGTAGAACCGACACTGGAGTTCATGCGAAGCAGTATTTTTTTCATGTTGAACTTCCTGATTTTAACTTGTCAGAAGTGCGATACAAGCTAAATAAAATGTTGCCAAATGACATTAAAATCGTTGATGTATTTTACAATCAAAAACACGCTCGCTTTGACGCAAGAAAGCGCACCTACAGATATTTTATTGCAAAAGAAAAGTCGCCGTTCAACGATCGGTTTTGTTGGGTTTATGAGCGGCCATTATCGGTAGAAGCAATGAACACAGCGTGCACCCATTTAATCGGACAACTAGATTTCGCATCCTTTGCCAAAGGAGATACCGACGTAAAAACTACCCTATGCGAGGTTTTTAATGCTTCATGGGAAGAGACGAATGAGGGTTATGTTTTTGAAGTAAGTGCAAACCGTTTTTTACGCAACATGGTGCGCGCCATGGTGGGTACATTAATGGAGGTTGGAATAGGGAATATTACGCCTGAAGCAATTCCAATGATTCTATCAAAAAAAAGCCGCCAAGAGGCAGCTTTATCGGTTCCTGCTAAAGGACTATTTCTTTGGGAGATTTTATATTAATCTGCTCGTTGGCGAAGTAAATCAAAATACCCATACGTTTCAACTACGATGGCCCCGCCTAAGGTATCACCGTATTTTGCAGGCAATCCCCCCGTGTATACCATCATACGATTGATTGAACAGCTGGGCACGTTGTAAACATCTTGCAATTTAACGCCATCTAACACATAAATCATATCCCCTTTTCGGGCACCACGGAACATCAACTCACCGTCATCAGCCATTTTTATTTCTGAAGACATTTGGGTAGCCATGGTAGCTATACTAAATTTATTGGGATTATGCTTAATGTCTTTTTCGGTTAATTCCGGCGTGGGTAATTCTCCCATTCGTAAGCGTAAACGTTCTTTAACAACAATTTCATCCTTCATTACGCCTTTCGGTTTAAATTCAACGGAACCAATATTTCCATAGGATTCTATTGGAATATCAACTAAGTAATTCTGAGAAGTATCCCTTCCAAACACCAAAAACACATTATACTTACCCGCTGGAATCGCTGAAATCCTAAATCGACCATCTTTATCGGTAATGGCCTGATATTTCTTTCCTTGATCAAGGATAAACGCTTTTACGTATTCCATCGGCTGTTTTGAATCTGAATCTAAAACGGTTCCGATGGCATCTCCGAGCGCAGATTGAGCAAATAATTGTGACACTAAAATGCTCGCTAATAGGGTTAAGGTTTTTTTCATGTTTTCTAGAGTTTGATTAGAAAGGTAACGAAAAACAAACAATTACCTAACCTATACTTGCAGAAGAAACGGGCAACTCGCGATTAATTTTCTTAAAAAGTCCTTGAAGTACTTTTCCTGGCCCAACCTCAATAACTTCCGAAAGCCCATGATCATTCATTGCTATCATGATTTGAGTCCATTTCACGGGGGCTGTTAGCTGTGCTAATAAATTTGCTTTAATGACGGAAGGGTCTGTCACGGGAAGCGCATTAACGTTTTGATAAATGGGGCAAATTGGAGCGTTAAACGCTGTTGATTCGATAGCGGAAGCTAATTCTGCACGAGCAGGTTCCATGAGTGGTGAGTGAAAAGCGCCGCCTACCTGCAATATTAAGGCTCGTTTAGCTCCCGCTTCTGTGAGTTTCGCACACGCTTCTTCAACAGCCTTTAATTCACCCGAAATAACCAATTGTCCGGGGCAATTATAATTTGCGGGCACTACTACCCCATCAATGCTGCTACAAATCTCTTCTACCAGATGATCTTCCAATCCAAGAATGGCTGCCATGGTAGAAGGTGTGAGTTCACAGGCTTTTTGCATGGCCGTTGCGCGTGCACTTACAAGACGTAAGCCATCTTCGAAACTGAGTGTTTTATTGGCGACAAGGGCAGAAAATTCGCCAAGGGAATGCCCTGCAACCATATCTGGTTTAAACGAATCCCCTAAGCATGCTGCCAAGATGGTAGAATGAATAAAGATTGCGGGCTGCGTAACATTCGTTTGTTTTAAGGCTTCATCTGAACCTTCAAACATAATCGACGCAATATCAAAACCGAGCACTTCATTGGCTCGATTAAATAATTTACGTGCATCAGCACTTGCATCAAATAACTCTTTTCCCATTCCACTAAACTGAGC
>JBEGMB010000265.1:0-6030 GCA_041183245.1 Bacteroidota bacterium | reverse complement strand
TTCTTGATGTCCAAACTTTGCAGAGGTTTCCGGGAGATTATTGCTTATTTCGCTTAACTGCAAGGCAAGGGGTTCGTAGTTTTTCCGGTTTGTATTTTTCGTTAAAACCGTACCATTTTCCTGTTCATATTTTTCAATGCATTTGTTTAGCAGGTAAATGATTTCTTCTTTTCCTTTCTTGAGCATTTTATTAACTAATTGAAAATGAAACTTTTATTTATTTCCGAAATGGTTTATATTTTCCGAAAAGGCTCTTTTTAAACAGAAAGTCTTTTTAAATGGGTCAAATTAATCAATAATGGCTTTATATTGTATTATTGGATACCTAAACTAACGAAATACTTGCTTATGAAAAAAATCGCATCCAAGATTGGAGGCGCGCTTCTGCTCGCAGCCAGCGTCTTTTTCTCACAAGTTGCTGATGCCCAAACCATACAGGTTTCAGGAAAAGTCTTATCAGCTAAAGAAAATCTTCCGCTTGAAAACGTTTCTGTTCGCCCTGCTGGCACACGTCAGGGTACTTCTACCAAAGCAGACGGTAGTTTCAAGATCGAAATCCAAAAAGGGCAGTCGCTTGAATTTTCGAGCGTAAACATGATCAGTAAAACAATCAAGGGAATTGACAATGCTACGACAAGCCTGATGGTGCTTTTGGAAGAATCCGACAATAATCTTTCGGAGGTTATGGTTGTGGCCTATGGCACTCAAAAGAGGTCATCCATTACAGGCTCAGCCGCAACAGTAAAGCCTGCCGTTTTAGAAAACGCGCCAAGTACATCTATTCAAGAAAGCCTGCAAGGAAATGTTGCCGGACTTCAATCACAAAACGGAAGTGGACAACCGGGATCAGTTCCTAATGTTCGTATACGGGGTATCGGTTCTATCAATGCTGGTGCTGCTCCTCTATATGTTATTGATGGAATTCCAGTTGTTAGTGGCGATATTTCTGGAGGAAACTCCAATACCATCGCAGGTCTTAATCCTAATGATATCCAAAGTTTAACTGTATTAAAAGACGCCTCTGCTACTTCTTTGTATGGATCACGTGCTGCGAACGGCGTTATTTTGATTACTACCAAGAATGGTAAACCAGGAAAAGCTAAGATCAATATTACAGTCCAACAAGGTATGATAAATAATACTTTACGCGACGAGCAAAAAACGTTGAATACCGACGAGTATATACAATATTTCAAAGAGGGTTGGATTAATGCTGGACGGAATCCTGCTTCTTATGACTCTGCATTAGTCGCTAATGGGGTTAGTCGAAGTATCAATACAGATTGGTTTGATGTAGTCATGCGTCAGGGTAAATTCAGCCAATACAATCTAAGTGCAAGTGGAGGTAATGATAAATCAACGTTCTTTATGTCCGGAAGCTACTACAAGGCTGAGGCTCCCATTAAAGGAGTGGACTATGATCGAGCAACCTACAGGGTTAACGCAAGCGCAGAATTGACTAACCGCTGGACAATTAAAGGAGGTTTTAGTGGAAATTTCCAACGTAACACTGATTTTCCAGGAGGTTCCTTCTTTGCTAATCCCACTCGTGCAATGTATCGTCTAGCACCTTGGTTACCGGTTTATAAAAGCGATGGTGTTAGTTGGGAGTTGGGATACAACAGTGGGTATAATCCTGCAGCTGTTATTGCCACTACCAAACGGATTGCAAAGACATATAATATTGGTGCGAATGCGTCCACTAAATATCAATTGTTAAAAGGGTTAACCTACGAAGGAAGTTTTGCCCTTGATTTTAACCATGCTTATCGCACAATTTATAATGACCCGAGAGTTGGTAATGCATTTGTTGCTGTAGGCGGAAGTATCCAAAACTTCTCGCAAGATATCGTTAACTGGATCAGCACAAATATTCTTCGATATAAAAGTGAATTCGGTCGCGGACATGAGATTGAAGCTTTTGGAGGGTATGAAGCCCAAAGTCGCTCTGATGTGGATATGACCGTGGTGGTAAATGGTATTGCGCCAGGCACTAGCACACCAGCTGGTGGTTCACAAGTTGAAACGGCAACCGGTACGGGTACAATGAATACCATAGTAAGTAAGTTCATCAATGCTAATTATGGGTATGTAGATCGTTACTTTTTGACAGGATCTATTCGTCAGGATGCATCCTCTCGTTTTGCTAAAAACTATCAGTCAGAAATTTTCTGGTCAGTTGGTTTTGGGTGGAATATTTCTAATGAGCCCTTCATGAAATCAAAGTGGATAAGTGAAATGAAGTTGCGGGGTAGTTACGGGTACACTGGAAATCAGGGTATAGATAATTTCGTTTCCCAAGGTTTGTATACCGCCGGTTCTGATTACAACCAAACTTCAGGTATTACGCTCAACCAATTAGCAAATGATAATCTGACCTGGGAAAAAAACATACCGTTAGATTTCGGAGTAGACTTTTCTCTATTTAAAGGAAGAGTGAGTGGAAATGTAGATTGGTACTCCCGTGTTTCCTCTGAGTTGTTGATTAGTCAGTCTATTCCCAGTGTAAATGGCGTGACTAGTGTAACAGTTAATAACGGTGCCATGAAGAACAGTGGTGTAGAGGTTGCACTTTCTACGGTGAACGTGGCTCCAAAAAAGCAAAAAGGATTCAAATGGGTTACGGATTTCAACTTCACCACTAATCGAAATGTTATTACAGATATTGATTCTCTGTTTTCAACCTCTGGCGATTATTATCGTCGGGTAGGGTTTGATTATTATACCCATTACCAGCGTGCCTATGCAGGGGTGAATCCAGCGAATGGAGAAGCGCTTTGGTATACGAATGATCGCAAGGATTCTACCACCAATGTATTTACAACTGCGTTGCCTCGAATAGCTATGGGTAGTGCATTGCCTAAATTCTTTGGGGGTATTACCAACAATTTATCCTACGGCGACTTTAAATTAAGTTTTCAGTTATATGTTTTCTGGGGTAATCAGATTTATGATTCGTATGGTTACTTACAAAAATCAGATGCGAATCTTGGATTTACTGATCAGAGCAATGGTTTAAGCAAATATGAGTATCGCCGTCGTTGGACAAGACCAGGCCAAATCACGGATGTGCCCAAGCCGGTATTTCTAGGTACACAGTCATCAGCAGGTAGCTATGAAAGCAGCCGCTTTATTTATGATGGAAGTTATATTCGTCTACGTGATATATCGCTTACCTACACGGTGCCCAAGCAATACTTAGCGAAGTCAAAAATTAGTTCAATGCGAGTATATGCGCGCGGCCAGAATTTATTTACCTACGTTAAAGACAAGCGATTTAACACAGACCCCGAGACAGATATAAGCGGAACGCTTAGTCAAAATCCGCCGATTTTCGGCACTATTCTTTTTGGTCTCGACATAACCTTCTAATCAACTTAATTTAATATACCATGAAAAATAGTATTCTTCTTTTCCTTTCGCTGGCACTACTGGCGTCTTGTAAAAAAAGTTTTACCGATTTAAAGCCTCAGCAAAGCGTTTTTACTGAGGATGTATTTTCCAGTATGCCAACTGCCCGAGCTGCTGTAAATGGGTTGTATTCACTCATGCAGTCTTACAGTTATTATGGAAGGGATGCTATGGTCATTCCAGAGGTGCTCTCGGATAATATGACACGAAGTGTTAAAACGGGTAATCGCTATACAGGAATGAATACGATGACACACACGGCTACTGACGCAAACGTAAGCAGGATGTGGTCGCAGATCTATCGTGTTATCACCAATGCCAATGCGATTATTGCTAACGAAAGCAAGCTGCTGGGAATCGCTACTTCTCTTGAAACAGCCGAAGTAAAACAAATGGTTGGGGAGGCCTATGCAGTGCGTGCCATGGCCTATTTTGATCTTGCAAAGTTTTTTTCTAGACCGTTAAACCATACTCCTGATGGGAGTCATTTGTGCGTTCCGCTTGTTTTAGCGCCCATTACAAATGTTACAGAAATTGTTTACCCAAAGCGCAATACGGCTGCACAGGTATATACGCAAATCGAAAAAGATATCCAGGAGGCAATCAATAGGCTACCTGCTACGGGGGATGTTATTATCAATGGATCTGCTAATACTGCATTTTTCAAAATTCGTATGAATCGCTGGGGAGTATTAGCGTTGCGGGCACGTGTGGCAGTGTACAAGGAGGATTGGCCAACTGCAGTAACTGCAGCTTCTGCTGTAATCGCTTCTAACCGTTACAGCCTTTTCCCTTATGCAACATTGTTTAGCAGCTTCCAGACAATAGGTAATGTAGAATCAATTTTTGAGGTTTCAAATAATGCCACCGATAATCCTGGTACTGACAGTTACTCCTATCTGTGCAGCCAGCAGGGGTATGGCGAATGTTTAGCTACCCGTCAATCCATGAATAGCAGAAGCACAGGAACCACGTTGTCCACCTTTAAGGGTCTTTATGAGGCGTATACACCAACAGATGCACGTCGTCGTTTCGTAGAATTAGGTAATCGCAATTCAATAGGAGGTGAAGTCAATGTGCCTCTTTGTTTAAAGTATACCAATATTTCTACGTATGCTGAAAATATCAAGGTATTCAGATTAGCTGAGATGTATCTCAGCAGGGGGGAAGCGTTAGCACGAATTGCGGTTCAAACCGGAGATGAGGCTGCGCTAAATGCTTCTCTCACGGACATTAATTTGATTCGTCGCTCTCGCGATACAGCTTCAACCACGCGATTATTCGCAGCAACTTTAGGCACTCCCCCTACAGGAAGTATTTCTGCTACAGCCTATCTAGATAGTATAGTAGTGGAGCGTCGTAAGGAATTTGCATTGGAAGGTCAGCGCTTGTTTGATTTGAATCGCACAAAGACTAGTTATGTGAAAATTAATTCTGCAGGAAATGGTTTGTCCAGACTGGTACAATATACTGCAACTACCAGCTCCTATTATTACCGAACCATTTTACCAATTCCCATATCACAAGTGCAGAATAATCCCAACATGGTTCAGAACGAAGGATTTTAACTAGAACCTTGCATTTAAAATAAACATCGTGCAACTTAAGAGTGGATACTTTGCCTTGATTTGTTTAGTCTTGTTGCTTAGTTCCCATGCACAGGCAATAACAAACCGTGACACATTACGCGTGCTATTTGTAGGCAACTCATATACGTACTACAACAACCTGATACAGATGGTGTCGCTGATCTCAGATAGTCTTGATACAAAATTGATTTGTACAAAGTCCACTGTAGGTGGTACTAACCTGGGCGAGCATTGGAATGAGCAAAAGGGATTAAAGTCAAAAACCTTAATTCAAAATGGTAGCTATGATATTGTGGTTTTTCATGACCATAGCATGCGTCCAATTGAAGCACCAGATAGTTTGTTATATTACGGTGGGTTGCTCTGTGAACTAATTAAAAGTAAAAAAGCTAGACCCTTCATTTATAATACATGGTCACGAGAAAAAACGCCGGAAACGCAAGGGGTTATCAATAGCGCTTATTCGCGATTAGCAAAACAGTGTGGAGCTTCCAGAGTTAGAGTTGGTGATAGCTGGCAGGAATTTTTGAAAAGTATGCCACGGGCCACTCTCTATAGCAGTGATGGCTCACATCCTAGTAATCTCGGCACTTTCATTGCAGCATTGTGTTTTGTTAAATCTATTACTGGACAATTACCCTCCTCATTGCCAACAGTGTTTAATTACTTTGATCGTGACGGGGAGACTTTTAGAATTATGCAAGTAACAAAAGAGGAAATTACGCTCGGTCTTAGTGTGGTAAACAGCATAATCCCCCAAGCACTCTAATGCAATTGAAAGCAATTCGAAAAAATCTCACCCTTTGGGTATTGCTTGCCATTGCATTGGGAATCTTGCTAGGCCATTTTTATCCCGATACGGCTGTGGCCATGCAGCCATTAGGCAAATATTTTATTGAGGTAGTAAAGTTTTTTATTAACCCCATTATTATTGTTACCATTATTTCAGGTATTTGTGGCATGGATAGTTTGAAGAGGGTAGGTAGAATAGGAGGAAAGGCCATCCTTTATTTTGAAGTGATTACCACTA
>JBEGMB010000264.1:0-38506 GCA_041183245.1 Bacteroidota bacterium | reverse complement strand
GCTTAATCCGCACGTGAGATAACAGGACGAACTTTGCATAAAATTTGCAAAGAATGGTACGTTTTTCATTTGTTTTATTGTTTTTGTTAGGGGTAAACAGCATTCAATATGCACAATCCACAGTCAAGGGTATTGTGAAAGATGCAAGCAATAGTGATCCGGTAGAAAATGCTAAAATCACGTTGATAGGCTCTGAAAAACGTTGTTTATCAGATGCCAATGGCGTTTTCGAGTTATCTGGAATACCTAAAGGAAAATATACCCTCGAAATTAAAGCCTCTACCTTCAATGTTTATGTGTTAAGCGAGGTCACTGTTGGTGAAAATGAAGTTAAAGAACTGACTATTGCCATGGAAGCCGCAGACTTGGTTAAGGGCCCTGTGGTTGTTACTAGAAAAGTAAAAAAAGATGGCGTTGTAGAACTCATAAGAGTTCAGCACAACCTTGGTGTTGTATCCAACGGAATTAGCGCTGAAGACATTAAAAAGAATAATGATTCCAAAGTTTCGGATGTAATGAAACGAATTTCTGGAGCAAGTATCCAAGATAATAAATTCATTGTCATTCGCGGCTTATCTGACCGATACAATTATGCCTTTTTGAATGGCGCCAGTTTACCAAGTTCAGAATCAGACCGAAAAGCGTTCTCTTTTGATATTTTCCCATCCAATGTACTAAGCAGCATTAGTGTCGTAAAAACGGCATCTCCTTCAATGCCTGGCGAATTTGCTGGTGGGGTAATTAATATTACTACGATAGAACCAAGTGACAAGCCGATTAATTCACTTTCTCTTTCAGCTGGGTATAATGCTATATCTACATTTAAAAATTTCTACCGAAGTGGTGATAGCAAGTTAGATGTGTTAGGTTTTGGTGGAAAAGACCGCTTACTACCAACAGGAATACCAGGATCTGCGGGATATGCGGCATTAGATGTCCATGAGCGTGCACGCTGGGCGCAAAAAATGAATTACAATTGGTCGCCCGAGCAACGCACAGCCATGCCAAACTCAAGCATCCAATATAGTTTGGGAAAAACCTTTGATTTTAAAAACAAACAAAGCTTGGGTTATGTGGCCGCCTACAGTTACCAAAACAACCAAACATTTTCCTTAAATACACGTCGTGAATTCGAAGAATCAGCAACAGGAGTAGTACAACGAATGGAATTGCGTGACTCTGTATTCACCCAGAGTGTACTTAACACAGGCATGTTGAATCTTAAATATTCCTTTTCACCGAAAAGCAATATTCAATTCAAAAATTTGTACAGTGTCAATGCCGAAGATAAAATAAACGTGCGAAATGGGGTTCGTGAAATGGATAATGATCCCCGACAATGGGAAAAAGCTACTAACTTTTGGTACACACAAAACAAAGCGCTTTCGAGCCAGTTGTACGGAACGCATGACAATGAAAAATTAGTTTTCAATTGGAACCTTGGATATAGTAATGTTGACAGAGTTATTCCTGCATTACGTCGTGTTATCCACCGAAAATATAGCCTGAATGAAGAGGATCCGAATGAGCAATATATAGCCGTCATACAGAATAACGGAACGATTCCAACAGCTGCCGGAAACATGTTCTGGTCAGATGCCAATGAATCCATATACAGCGCTATTTATGATGTTGAAAAAAGGTTCCAACTTGATTCCTTCAATATTAATCTTAAAGTTGGGGCAATGCATCAATTTAGAGACCGCGATTTTCAAGCGAGAAACTTTGGGTTTTCTAAATATAACGGCGGAGGAGTGAATTTTTATGATTCCTTATTGCTTGCGTCTCCTTCTTCAATTTTTAATGAAGAAAATCTCGGGTTAATGGAGAACGGACGTGGTGGATTTAAGTTAGATGAAGCAACTAATGTAGATGACAGTTACCAAGCAAGCTCATTCTTGAATGCAGGATATGTGCAAATAGATGGAAATTGGAAACAAAAAATCCGTTTGAACGGTGGCTTGAGGGTAGAATCGTACCGACAAGCGTTTAATTATATAGAATTTGGTTCCAATAACGACACAAGTATCGTAACTACTGTGATAGACCTTCTTCCTTCAGCCAATTTAATTGTTTCACTTAATCCACGTATGAACATCCGTGCAAGTAGCTACAAAACAGTTTCACGTCCTGAATTCCGCGAATTAGCACCATTTACCTTTTACAACTTCGTAATTGACAATATTATTTCAGGTGACCCAAATTTACAGCGTGCTACCATCATGAACTATGATTTGCGATATGAGTATTTAATTGGCAATGGTCAAAACTTTAATATTTCAGGATTCTATAAAGACTTTACCAACCCGATTGAATTAGTAAACCGTACGGGGACTTCTGGCGCTCCAGAATTATATTATACCAACGTACCGGGTGTAACCACCTTTGGAGGGGAAATCGAATATCGATTCAACCTTGGTTTTTTAAGCAAAAAAGAAAATCACAAATTGTGGGATCAATTATCCATGAATATCAATGCTTCATTAATTCGATCACGAGTTGAATTAGGTGATTCTTTATTCGGACAAAATGAATATCCCGAAGGCAGACCATTGCAAGGACAATCACCATATATTATTAATGCTGGTATTTATTACCAATCTCAAGACAAGAAATGGGCATTTAGTGCTGCATATAACCGTGTCGGACAACGTATTTATATTGTTGGTAACGAACAAGAACCAAGCGTGTGGGAAAACGGAAGAAACCTTGTTGACTTCCAGTTAACGCGTAATTTTGGTGAAAAATTCGAGCTGCGATTGAATGTCAAAGATGCATTGGCTAACGAATTGGTGTTCTTTCAAGATCTAAACAAAAATCAGAAATTTGATGAAGGTGACAATGAATGGCAAAATGTAACATTTGGTCAAACCGTATCACTTTCCTTGAAATACAATTTCTAAGCGTAACATTCATAGCGTTAACGAAACCTTCGCTTAACAATTTAATAAACACGATTTAAGTTGGTCATAACACAATAAGCGCCTCGTCATCGGAACTTTGTTAAAAATTCTAAACAATGAAAAAGTTCTATTTATCTATTGCTCTAGTGAGCGCATTATTCACCGCATCGGCACAAGATGCATTCTGGACTCCAACGACGTATCAAGGAGCCTTCCCGATTACTGACGGTACTCCTGCAACAGACTGGACGAGTGGATGGTCTAACTTTGACCCGGAAAACACTGTGTATCCAGCCACAGCTACTACAGTTTCAACGGACATTACCACAAACACTACATGGAGTGGTGTTATTTTGTTGCAAAACAAAGTGTATGTAAAAAACAATGCAACCTTAACGATCCAACCGGGTACCATAATCCGTGGAGATAAGTTAACACAGGCCACATTGATTATTACACGTGGCGCTAAAATTAACGCGGCAGGTACTGCTGCAAACCCAATTGTTTTTACTTCAAATGAAGCAATCGGTAACCGAAATGAAGGAGATTGGGGCGGTTTAGTAATCCTAGGATTGGCGAAAAATAACCAACCTGGTGGCGTTGTAAATATCGAAGGGATTCCACCAACAACCGATACACAATACGGTGGTAACTTCGATACGGATAACTCAGGGGTATTACAATACGTTCGTGTAGAATTCGCTGGTATTCCATTAGAGCCAAACAAAGAAATTAACGGAATCACCTTTGGTTCTGTTGGTTCAGGAACAACCGTTGATCACTGTCAAGTTTCCTTTTGTGGGGATGACTCATACGAATGGTTTGGAGGTACGGTGAATTGTAAATATTTAATAGCATACAGAGGATTAGACGATGATTTTGATACGGATTTCGGTTACCGAGGAAAGATTCAATTTGGTTTAGCAATCCGCGATAAAGACTTATCAGATGCTGCGGGAGATTCAAACTGCTTTGAATCTGATAATGATGCGGCTGGATCAACTGCACAACCTAAAACGCGTCCAATTTTTTCTAACTTGACCATTGTAGGGCCAAAAGGAAACGGTAGCATTACTTTACCTGTAGGTGAGAAATTTGAAAAAGCATTCCGTTTACGAAGAAATACTGCTACTTCTTGTTTCAACTCTTTAGTAGTTGGTTGGGAAAAGGGATTATCTATTGAAGGCACAGCAGTTGTTGCGAATGTTAACGGAGATACATTAGTATTTTCTAACAACAGTTTAACTAACTTCGCAGGTGGTGCTAACACAATTCTTTCTTCCGGTGTAACGCCAGCATTCTATCAGTCTTTCTGGACACCAGACGGAAATGATTCTACTGAAACTATTGCTCAAATTAACTGGGTTAATTTATTTACAGCGCTAGGTGTAACTCCAGATGCGCGATTGAATGCAGGTTCTGTTGCTGCGAACGGTGCTACATTTACCAATCCTAAATTCTTCTCAGTAGCTGCTCCAGGTGTTGCTAACCTTACATATTGTCAGGGTGCTACTGCAGCTGCATTAAATGCTACAGCAATCGGTGGTAATACGCTATATTGGTATGCAACAGCTACAGGTGGTGTTGGTACAACAACTGCTCCTGTACCTTCTACATCTAATGCAGGAACTTTTAACTTTTATGTGAGTCAAAAAAATGCCGCAGGTGATGAAAGCCCACGAGTTATGATTACTGTTACCATTAATGCAAGTCCGGCTACACCAGTAATTACTGCAAGCGGTTCAACTTCATTGTGTTCAGGAAGCTCAGTTAACTTAACTTCTTCTTACAACAGTGGAAACGTTTGGTCAACGAATGAAAATACAGCTACAATTTCCGTAAATGCTACAGGTGCTTTCACGGTAACTCATACAGACGCTAACGGTTGTACTTCTACTTCATTACCAACCATCGTAAGTGTTAGTAACGCCCCAGTACCAACGATCCAAGCATCGGCGATTGAAGCATGTGACGGGGATACTGTAACCTTAACAGCATCTGCCTCTGATTCTTACTTATGGTCTACAGGAGCCACTACTCAAACGATTTCGGTTACTTCAACTACACCGGGAATTACTGTTACCACAACGAATGCTAATGCATGTAATGGTGTTGGCACATCTTCATCAACAAGCATAACCTTCAACGCTAACCCTACAGCTGCTGGTTCGTTTACAACCAATGGAAACGTTGCTACGTTTGCGAATACATCTACAGGAGCAACTTCATACTCTTGGGATTTTGGTGACATGACCAACTCCAGTGCAGCTGCTCCATTGCATGCGTATGCTGCGAATGGATCTTACACAGTAACACTTACAGCTACTAACGGAAACTGTAGTGATGTAACCACATTTACTGTAAACATCGCAGTAGGTTTAGATGAATTGCCGGGTGTTGAATTAAACTTGGTACCGAATCCTGCTACTACGACATTCAATGTTGCATTAACTGGTGCGTCTTTAGAATTAGTAACAGTTATCGATGCGTTTGGTAGAACTGTATTAAATGCTACAGAAGCAACCATTAACTTAAACCAAGTTGCTAACGGAATGTACACAGTAGTAGTTTCTACAAATAAAGGGACTAGCGTACGCAAGTTAATCGTAAATAACTAGTATTAATTAGGGGGCCTCAGGGCCCCCTCTTTTTTTTACCATGGAAAACAGTAAAGGACATACCATACTTATCGTTGATGACGAGCCAGACATCCTAGAATTCCTATCTTATACTGTTCGAAAAGAAGGATATCGAGTATTTACTGCAAACAATGGAGAGGAAGCAGTAAAGTTAGCGCACCAATTAAGTCCATCCTTAATTTTAATGGATGTGATGATGCCACAAATGGATGGGATTGAAGCGTGCCAAATCATCAGAAAAGACTTGCAGCTTGCCCAACCAATCATTGCATTTTTAACAGCAAGAGCGGAAGATTATGCGCAAATCGCAGGATTTGAAGCCGGAGCGGATGACTATATCAGTAAACCAATTAGACCTCGATTACTAATTAGTAAAATAGAATCGTTATTGCGAAGAATAAACCCTGAACGGACAACCGAAGAGGAGCAAGAATCAGCGGGAATCGTAATTGACAGAGAAAAATTTGTGGTTGTAGTTAACAACAAGGAACTTCAATTACCAAAAAAAGAATTCGAGTTATTAGAATTATTAGCTAGCCGTCCAGGCAAAGTCTTTAATCGCGAACAGATACTAACCATTGTTTGGGGAAATGAAACCATCGTTGGAGAGCGAACAATTGATGTGCACATCAGAAAACTGCGTGAAAAGCTAGGAGAATCGTATATTCGTACCATTAAAGGGGTTGGATATACGTTTAACCGAAAATGAAAAAGTTAAAACCAGAATATTTACTTGCCTTGATTAGTGCCCTTGTGGCACTTTTGGCTTTTTGGTTTGAGGTAGCCAGCCTCAATCTTCCGTTTAGCCCACTTATTTCTGCACTCGTACTATCGCTTTTTTTGGGAGTAATAACCTTTCTAGTGCTTTATTTCGGAATAAAAATATTCTTACAAAATCGCCTCAATCACCTTTTTAAAAACCTTCAAAATCCTCCCATAATAAAAGCGCAACGGTTAAATGAAATAATTGATGAAGCAGAACAACAAGTCAATCAAGTGTCGAAACACCGGACGAAAGAAATTTTACAGCTAAAATCTCAAGATTCCTTTCGAAAAGAATTTATTGGCAACCTTGCCCATGAGTTAAAAACACCTGTATTTGCGATTCAAGGGTATTTAGATACGCTGATTGATGGGGCAATAGACGACCAAGAAAATGCCCTGAATTTTTTAAAACGCGCATCCAAAGCCAGCGACAGAATGATCCAGTTACTTGAAGATTTGGATGCAATTACAAGACTAGAAAACCCTGAACTCACCATTGATAAGCGCCCCTTTGATCTCGTGGAAATTATTAAGGAAACGTTTGATTCGTTGGAATTTCTTGCAAAAGAGAAAAAAATTCAATTGAGTTTTAAAAAAGATTACTCAAACATCTTCGTGCTTGGCGATCGAAATAAAATCGGACAAGTCTTCACAAATCTTGTGAAAAATTCCATTTTATATGGAAATGAACATGGATCTACTATCATTACACTAGAACCCATAGACAACCAAATCCTAATAGAAATCAAAGACAACGGCATTGGAATAGACCCAAAGCATTGGCCGCGCTTATTTGAACGATTTTACCGAGTAGAAAAAAGTAGAAACCGCCATGAAGGGGGAACCGGACTTGGGTTGTCTATTGTTAAACATATTCTTGAACTCCACGGCCAAAACATTACCATGCGGAGTACCGTTGGGGTTGGAACCAAATTTACTTTTGGACTAGAAAAAAGTTCAAAAAATGTACAATTAAGTTCCCGAGGCGTGCCTATTCGATAAATTTGCAGTTGGTTTTCGGTACTTTTGTACTATGAAACAAAGGTTGTCCGCGAATTCATTTTTTCGACTTATTGCATTCGTAAGACCTTACAAAAAGTTGTTCTTCGTCGCCTTATTCGCAGTAATCACACTTTCTGTGTTAGGTCCTTTAAGGCCATACCTCATTGGAAAAGCAGTTGATCAATTTATAGTTAAGGAACAAAATGCATCCAAATTGATGCTTGCCTTGCTTGGTGTTTTAAGCATACTTCTCATTGAAACCGTTGTAATTTGGGCTTCTGCATACACCTCTAATTTACTTGCTCAATCCGTAATTCGTGACCTAAGAACCCGAGTTTTTAATAAAGTATTATCGTTCAAAACGCGGTATTTTGACAAGACGCCTGTTGGCTCTTTAGTAACCCGTGTGGTATCTGATGTTGAATCAATTTCTGAAGTGTTTTCGGCAGGGTTAATGGAAATCTTTGGAGATTTACTTTCCCTTATCGCAATTCTTGGCTTTATGTTTTGGGTGGATTGGCGCTTAAGTTTATTAACGTTAATCCCTATTCCCATCCTGATTTTCGCTACTCGAATTTTCGCCAAAGCGATGAAAAAATCGTTTCAAAGCGAGCGCACACAGGTCTCTCGATTAAACACCTTCGTGCAAGAACACCTCATGGGTATGAGTTTAATTCAACTCTTTGCCCATGAAGAAAAAGAAGCCCTGGCTTTCAAATCAATTAATGAAAAACACAGGGATGCACACATCAGTGCCGTATGGGCAAATTCGATATTTTTTCCAGTCGTTGAACTATTAAGCTCCTTGTCCATAGCGTTTTTATTGGTATGGGGAGCAATGATGGTAGAAGGTAGAAGCCAACAACAATTAACGCAATTATACGGCGAGATCATTGCATTTACATTATGGATCAATCAACTTTATCGGCCCATCCGACAGTTAGCAGATAAGTTTAATATTTTCCAACGCGGGGTAGTTAGAGCAGAACGTTTATTCGAAATTTTAGATGAAGAAGAAGAGGTTGAACCCAATGAGGAATATCCAACAACCTTCAGCAATGGGGATATTGAATTCCACAACGTGTCTTTTTCATATACCTCCGACAACCCCTTACTTTCATCATTTAACTTATTTATTCCTGCTGGAAAAACAACAGCATTTGTTGGCGCTACCGGATCAGGTAAAACTACCATTATTAACCTAATTGGACGTTTTTATGAGATTAATGCCGGGAAAATCACCATTAACGGAATTGACCTGAGTCAATTAAATCGAATTGAAATAAATAAGCATATCGGGTTTGTATTACAAGACGTATTTCTTTTTTCAGATACTATTCACAACAACATAACGCTTGGAAATCAAGCGATATCAAGAGAACAAGTTATACAGGCAGCTAAGCAAATCGGAGCACATGATTTTATCATGAAAATCCCTCAAGACTACGACCATGTGATTGGTGAACGAGGCGGAGTGCTTTCGGTGGGACAACGGCAGTTGCTTGCGTTTATTCGAGCCATGGTCTATGAACCTATGATTTTAATCCTCGATGAAGCAACGTCGAGTATTGACAGTGAATCAGAAATTCTAATTCAAAAGGCCATTGCTGAAGTAACAAAAAATAGAACATCCATTATCATAGCGCATCGCTTATCAACAATTCAACAAGCCGATCAAATCCACGTAATGGAAAAAGGCCAAATCATTCAAACCGGAACGCACGCTTCGCTATTGTCTGTAGAAGGTGCTTATAAAACCTTGTTTGAAAAACAATTTAACGAACTCGATGAAAAAGTTTAAAATTGGGGGTGTACCAGAACACTTTAACTATCCTTGGCGAGTAGCCATTGAAGATAAAGCGTTTGACTCCTTAAATGTTTCCCTACATTGGTCCGATATGACCGGAGGAACCGGACAGATGATCAAGGGATTAGAAACAGGAAGTTTAGACATTGCTGTTTTACTTACAGAAGGTATTAGCAAAGCTATTTTACAGGGAACGCGAGCAAAGATTGTGGACCTTTATGTAAAATCACCGTTACAATGGGGTATTCATGTACCCACGAAACCAAGGGTACAAGCAAATTCAAGTGATCACCGCTTTGCTATTTCACGCTACGGATCGGGTTCGCACTTGATGTCATACGTACTTGCCGAAAAGGAACACTGGGGAAAAGAAACCCTTCAATTTAATGTCATCGGGGATGTATATGGTGGGATTTGGGCCTTGGAAAACAACGAAGCCGATTACTTTCTTTGGGAAAAGTATACTACTCAACCGTTTGTAGATAAAGGGAGTTGCCAACGCATCGGCCAAGTAGATACGCCCTGGCCTTGTTTTGTTATCGCATGTAGGGAGGAATTACTGCAAAAAGATTCGGAAGTGATTCGTCAAATCATAGCCATCGTTAAAAGGCAAGCCGCAGCCCTTAGTGCTGATAGGCAAACTGCGGAAGCAATCGCATGGAGGTACCATTTGAGTATACCGGAGGTTACTCAATGGCTTAGTGAAACCACTTGGAATACGGAATCGATCGATCCTGTTTCTGCAATTCAACCGACCGTTGATTTTCTCTTAGATTCCGAATTAATTACTGCAAAAGATGCTGAATCATGGGATACAAAACTCTTTTAATCGCACTTTGTTCGATACCCTTCTCCTATTTTTCTCAGTGGGGCTGCACCGACCCACAAGCAACAAATTATGATGTAAACGCCTCAATTAACGATGGAAGCTGTATCTATTCCCCGACAAATTACACCCTAAGTTTAATTAATAATCTGAGCGATGTACTTCAAGAAAACTCGGGGCTAATTCGTGTGGGAAACCTTCTTTATACCTTTAATGATTCTGGTTCAGGTGCTGTAATTTACGAACTTGACACCTTGGGCACAGTACTTCGAACGATTGTGATTTCCGGAGCCACCAATGTGGATTGGGAAGCCATTACTTCAAATTCTACCCATGTATTTGTTGGAGATGTAGGAAATAACAATGGTAATCGGCATAACTTATGCCTCTATCGTTTCCTTAAATCGGACTTAACCTTAGATACAATCCAAGCAGAAAAACTGGCCTTTTATTGGTCAGACCAAACGCAATTCACCTCACTGCCGAATGCTAACAACTACGATTGTGAAGCCATCGTTGCGGATGCGGATTCAATTACCCTCTTTTCGAAAAATTGGGAAGATTTACTGACCCGAAGGTATCGCCTTCCAACGTTTTGGACCGATACCATTGCAGCACAATTAATGGATAGTTTCAACGTGGACGGATTAATTACAGATGCCTGTACAGATACCATAGCACATCGAAGTTATTTACTCGGATATAAAAACAACGGAAGTAATTTCTACACAAGCTTTGTTTGGTGTTTGTGGGATTATCAAAACCAGGACGTATTTTCAGGAAACCGACGGAGGATAGAGGTCGGTAACGTACTAAACTTAGCGCAAACCGAAGGGATCACATTAAACGCCTCGAACAAGGGATATATAAGTTCAGAAAAAGTAGCTTCTGTAATCACCATTGCCCCTAAACTTTTTCAATTTAATTTCTCACAATTCGTTGAGCCGACCGCATCAGTCAAGCCCACAGAACCTATGGCTCCCTTTCAACTTATCCCTCATTTGGAGGAAGGATATACCGAGTTGATTATTCCAATGCCTTTTAATCAGTTCAAGTTATCTGAAATACAGGGCAGAACGATACACTTGGAATCCAGCAATCGATTAAACATCTACGTGCATGGATTCGTAGTGCTTACCCTTGATGGAAAAAATACCTTGCTTTTCCTTCCTTAATCTTTCTTAAAGAGTGTGGCAGAAGCTTGAGCGGAAGGCATAATTACTAAATCATGGATAGAAACATGGGGAGGACGGGTTACAATAAATTGAACGGCGTCTGAAATGTCTTTGGCATCTAAAGGTGTAAACCCTTGATAAACGGCCGAGGCTTGATCTTCATCCCCCTTAAATCGAACCAACGAAAATTCAGTTTCAGCAGCTCCTGGCGCAATGGAACTCACCCTAATCCCAAACGGAAGCAGGTCCATACGCATACCTTTTGTAAGTTGATCCACAGCCGCCTTAGTGGCACAATATACATTGCCTTGAGGATAGGCTTCTTTTCCAGCAATGCTGGTAATATTTATAATCAATCCCTCCTTTCGTGCTTTTAATAAAGGAATCACAGCTTGACTAACATATAATAAGCCTGTAAGATTTGTATCAATCATTTGTTCCCAATCCGAAGCGAGGCCTTGATCTATAGTGGATCTTCCAGCAGCAAGTCCCGCATTATTAATTAATATGCTTAGGTTTTGCTTAACATGATCCCCCAACGCATCTACCCACTGATTAACAGCTGCACGGTCACGTACATCCAGCTTGCCAATGATGATGTCTGGCGATTCCTGGGAGAGCGTTTCTTTGAGTGCAATCAAACGGTCTAAACGTCTTGCCGTTAAAATCAATCCATATCCTTCCTTTGCTAAGCAAGAAGCTATTTCAGCGCCAAACCCTGACGATGCGCCTGTTATAAGTGCGTATTTAACCATTGATACATTTTATTTGACGTGAACAAACGTTTGACATAGGGTACTTGATAATGCGATAAACTCATCCATAAAAAAGGTAGAACCGGCGCTTTGTATCGCACCATCGCGCCAACAACCGGTGCGGTCATCCCTACAAGGGAAAACACCGCCAAACTAAAAACCAACATTGGAAAACGCCAATCCAGCTTCCAGGATATATCCCTTAAGCGCAACAACGCACCAAGTAAGACTATTAAAATCACTATGTTTTCGGTAAAAGCCAATAAGGACTGTACATTTTTTAACGTGCTAATGCTCGGATAAACCAAAACATTCCAAATGCCCAACGGAATCAGGACTAAGACCGTTGTCCATCGTCCATCCATTGGAATAATTGGTACAATACTTCCCGCATTAACGGCCTTGGCCATTTGAATGAAATCAAATTGTTTTCCTTGAAGGGTTGAAAGCATACTCCACTCGGGAAAAAACAGCACATGGCATAACATAAACAAGCTAAGGAAGCCAATGACGCTAATGCACAGGATCTGCCAGGACTTTGTTCGTGCCCATATCCAAGTGATCACAACCACGGGAAGTAAGGCAATCAAAATATAAATCTTTAAAAACGACAGCATGAATAGGCTCAGCATGCCCAATAACAAAAATCCCAATCTAACCCGCTGATACAACTGAAACAAGCTGTAAAGAAACCCACCAAGCGCAAAAAACAACAAGGCTTCCTTTAGAATACCACTGCTCCAAAACAGGGCAGAAGGCAATAGGAATACAGCTATAAACGAAGTAATTTTTGAGTTGGAAAGCTCCATGAACAGCCGAAACAACCAGTATGAACCGAGCCAAGATAAGACTAAAAATATGACGAGGTTAAGTCCGTAAGATCCGCAAGTAAGCAAATTCGATAATGCATTCACTCGAATAACCACACGATTATCATTCGCAATGCCATGGTCATAAGAACGAAACCAGTAGTTTAAGCGATTTAAATAAACCATATCATTTTCATTCCAGGTACCAAGCATAATCCGCGTAAACGCAGCGGGTTGCTCAGCGGCAATTCCACTCAAAATAATCCCATCATCATAGTATTTAAATATATCGGCCTCATTTCGAGAAGGATATACACTCGTGTATACATAAAGAAGCACTATTGCCGCTAAACCCTTTATACCCCAAGAGCAAAGTAAAGTCCATACCGACAAGCCCTTAAACCAAGGTGACAAATAAATGAAGCCACCAAATACCAGTACTCCAAGGCCGAAAGATAAGGCAAACATCACAGCGACAAAAGTACCAAAATATGTCAGTTTTATTGGAAAGTAAGGCTTGAATATCCGTTAATTATGCCAAAGTGTCACCTTGAGCGCTTTGGTATGTAAATTGAAAAAAGTTAAACGTCTAAAAAAAAATAAACACATGAAAACAGGTCAAATTAATGTTCAAACGGAAAATATATTTCCAATCATTAAAAAGTTTCTTTACTCGGATCATGAAATTTTTCTTCGAGAGCTTGTATCCAACGCCGTAGATGCCTCTCAAAAACTAAAGGTTTTGGCTACTAATGGCGAATATAAAGGTGAACTCGGTGAATTAAAAGTAGAAGTGCTATTGGACCGTGAAGCCAAAACGTTAACCATCCGAGACCATGGGATCGGTATGACCGAGGAAGAAATCGATAAATACATCAACCAAATTGCCTTTTCAGGAGCAGAAGAATTTGTTAACCAATACAAAGGCAAAGAGGGTGCTGAACAAATCATTGGTCATTTTGGATTAGGATTTTATTCCGCATTTATGGTTGCAGAACGGGTACAAATCCAAACCTTATCTCGTCATGAAGGCGCACAAGCGGTGCAATGGGAAAGTAATGGATCACCAGAATACACCATTACACCAATAGAGAAAACGAGCCGAGGTACGGACATCATCTTATACATCAATGAAGATGCCCTGGAGTTTAATGATAAAAATAGAATTCAGGGAATCCTTTCCAAATACTGTAAATTTCTTCCAATTCCGGTGTTTTTTGGTACCAAGACCGAATATATTGACTCTCCGGAAGGAGAAAAAGATGACAAGGGAAATGTGAAACGCGTGGCCATTGAAGTGCCTAACCAGGTGAATAATATAAAACCGGCATGGACTTTAGCTCCGTCTTCATTAAGTGAAGAAGATTATCAATCCTTCTATCGTGAACTTTACCCTTCTACTTTTGATGCACCCTTGTTTAACATTCATTTGAATGTGGATTATCCATTCAATTTAACCGGGATTCTTTACTTCCCTAAGATTAAAGAAAATGTAGAAGTTCAGCGAAACAAAATCAACCTCTATAGCAATCAGGTATTTATTACGGACAGTGTAGAAGAAATAGTCCCTGAATTTTTAACCTTACTTCACGGGGTAATTGATTCACCAGATATTCCATTGAATGTTTCACGTTCTTATTTACAGAGCGACTCCAATGTGAAAAAAATATCTGCGCACATCACCAAGAAAGTAGCGGATAAATTGGCAGAGATGTTCAATAAAGACCGAAAAGATTTTGAGGAAAAATGGAATGATCTTTACATTTTTGTTCAATATGGGATGTTGTCGGATGAGAAGTTTGCAGAAAAAGCAAAATCGTTCGCTTTACTGAAAAACACAAGCGGTGCATATTTTACCATGGAAGAATACCTGGAGAAGGTAAAAGCCAATCAAACCAATAAAAGTGAAGAAACTATTATACTCTACACTTCTGATGCTGAAGGACAATTCTCCTATGTGAAACAAGCGGCTGACCGCGGATATGATGTATTGATTTTAGAAGGCCCCTTGGCCTCGCATTGGATTCAAAAACTGGAACAAGGCAATGAGAAGGTTCGATTCAGCAGAGTGGATTCAGATAGTTTAGATAAACTAATTGACAAAGGCGAGGAAATACCTTCTAAATTAAGTGCTGCCGAAGAGGAAAAACTAAAACCTTTGTTTGAAGGCGCAGTTAACAAAGAGAAATTTACAGTGCAATTGGAATCAATGCCTGAACAGGATGCGCCAATTCTGATAACACAACCTGAGTTTATTCGTCGAATGATGGAACAGCAACGCATGGGTGGTGGGGGCTTTTATGGTGCCTTTCCTGAAATGTATCAACTCGTTGTGAATGGAAATCACCCGGTAATGAGCAAAGTATTGAAGATGAAAAGCGCTAGACAGCAAGAAACTGTGAAACAGTTAGTAGACTTAGCCATGTTATCTCAAGGCTTGTTAAAAGGTGAAGCACTTACCGAATTCATCCAACGTTCTGTGAGCGGTATGGTAGAATCTTAGTAAGTTTGCATTAAAATACGAAATTGTACAAGTGGTTTTTAGGGGTTGGATTCCTCGTTCTTACTGGAAGAGTTAAATACGGCATTATCGGTTTTGTAATCGGTAGCATTATTGATTTCCTGAGTAGGGGGAATCAAACCAAATCCCAAGCACAACAAAGTTCAGGAAGCGGCTTTGAGTATTACCGTCAACGCGCGACGCAATACGATTTCCCCACGATGTTAATGGCCTTATCTGCGGTAGTTATGAAGGCAGACGGTTCTGTAAAACGTGCGGAATTGGATTACGTCAAGAGTTTTTTCACTGCCCAATTTGGGAATCAATTCACTCGGGAACACTTACAAGTACTCAAGCATTTCTTAGATAACGGACAGATTCCAATCTCTGACATTTGCAATGATATCCGGAACAGAATTTCTGTAGATGGCCGCATTCAAATGGTACATTACCTCTTCCAAGTGGCTAAAGCAGATGGACATGTGGATGATAGCGAAATGAAAATCATTGAGCAATTAGCCAATAAACTGGGGATTCCAGCCATGGAATTTGAAAGTGTCAAAAACATGTTCTATCGCAGTGCGGATTCGGATTACAAAATTTTGGGGATTGAAGCCTCTGCCAGTGATGAAGACGTAAAACGTGCCTACCGTAAAATGGCCATTGCCTTTCACCCGGATAAAGTAGCTCAAATGGGAGAGGAATACCAAAAAGGCGCCAAAGAAAAATTCCAACAAATACAAGACGCTTACGAGAACATCAAAAAGAAGCGCGGGATTAAATAGCGTTTAATGCGTTCGAGTCATTTGTTCGGGAACACAAATGATAAAATCAGCTTTACCCAAATGTTCTTTTTCTAAGGCATTGATATCGGTTTGGGTTACCGTAGAAATCGTGGTGATGCGCAACTCCGGTTTTGCCTTCAATAAATACCACATGATTCCTTGGTAAAAATCACTGTGATACGCCCCGTTGTAATGCATGAAAAAAGTAGCAGGCTTTAGATTGGCTAAAATAAACTTAGCCATGGTCGCATCCTTAAATGCCTGACTTTCTACCATGTAACTGCCTTTTGAACCCGAAGGCATGTGAGAAGCCATTTCTCTTAAGGACTTATACTGCGAAAGATTCGTGTCTAATTCAAAGAAGGGGTCGGCCATTTGGCTTAAAATAAGTGGAGACAGGGTATCGAAGGCTGAACGTCCTTTCTTGAACATTAAACTCGCATATTTTCGTTGAATGTTATCAGCAATACAAGGAAGCTTATTCGCTTTTGCAAATTCGATCAGGGGTGCGTAATCCGTTTCATAATTCGGCCACAGGCGCAGTGAATCTTTCAACGATTTTTCCGGGAATCCTCCGTTCAGGTAGCGAGATAAAACGGCTTGTTGATCTTGCTCAAACATTTCGAATCCCAACATGAGATTAGCTCCATGTTGATCGAAGGCATCCTGCGTTAATTCCAACTGCAACCAATGCACAATGGGATTGTCATGATATTCACCAAAAAGCACCAAATCTCCGGCTAAACTTTTCGATTTGAGGTCTTTGTACTTTACTGCCTTCCCTTTGGCATTATAAATCACAAAGGCTTTATCGTGCTGACTAAAACAAAAGGAAGCCCACACAAAGGAATAACATATCAATAAAATTTTCATAGCGTAGATTTCTTACGAAGGTAAGTAATCTGGGCTTAACCTAACAAGGTATGCAATGCGTCTTGAATATGACTCGACTTTACGGCACCTACAATTTCAGCCATAAATCCCTTGACGAGCATATCGGTAGCTTTAGATTCACTAATTCCCCGAGCCCTCAAGAAAAATAAGGCCTGTTGATCAAGTTGTCCGGTGGTTGAACCGTGAGAACATTTAACATCATCCGCATAAATTTCCAGTTCCGGTTTAGCATTTATTGTCGCTGAATCCGATAACAAAATGTTCTTATTGGATTGGTATGCGTTGATTTTCTGCGCATCTTGATACACCTTCACTTTCCCATTGAAAACCCCGGTGGCTTTATCTGAAAGCACGCCTTTATAGTTCTCATCCGATGTGCAATTCGGAGCGGTATGATGCACATAGGTGTGATTGTCAACGTGATTATTTTCTCGGCCAATGAATGCGCCGTACAGTTGTGTATGGGTACCTTCTTCTTGGGAAAACACCTCCACGTCATTGCGCGTAAAATGGGTATTTGCTGTAAGGGTTTGTAAGGCAAACGTACTGTCTTTTTGTTGGTAGATCCGTTGCGTATGGAACCCGTAATGTATTCCATTGGTTTGTTGTAACATGTCAGTATGGAGATCCGCCCCTACTCCAATAAAGAAATCGAAAAGCACATTGGCATATGTATCTTGGCTCGTCCCCTCAAAGAACACCTCTAATTGAGCACTGGCGTGATTACCCAAAACGAGTTGATGATGTAAAATCAAACCGGTATGTTCACCTTGAATGCGGTGGATTATTCGTATTGGCTTGGTAATCTTAGTATTGGCATCAACGCATATGGCTACTCCACCTTGAGCGGTTAATGCATTGATATGTTGTACATGCCCCTGTATCGAGCAGGCATTCCATGCGGTGGTATCAAGCGCACCAGAAAAATCAATATGTAATCCCGTGATTGGTTCAGCACAATGCCACGTTTCGTTTTCAAAAATAATATCAATCGTGTCGGAAGAAGGAAGCAGGTTTGCGCTTTGATTAATCTTTACGGGGCTTAATTTCAGTGCCGCCACTCGACCAAGCCGGGTATATTTCCAAGCCTCGTCCCGTGTTGTTGGAAAATGATGTTGGAATTCAACCCCGTCCCTTGCTGCCTGTAAAAGTGCGGTCGGGAGCTTGAGTTGTGTTGGCTCAAGTTGCTTACAAAAATCGATTAATGTACCACTCATTACTCCGCTGATTTAATCCAATCGTATCCTTTTTCTTCCAATGCTAACGCTAATTCCTTTCCGCCAGTTTTTACAATTTTTCCATCGTAAAGCACGTGAACGAAATCAGGGATAATATAATCCAATAGACGCTGATAGTGGGTAATTACAAGGGTGGCATTTTCCTTAGATTTTAAGGCATTTACCCCACCGGCTACGATCCGAAGGGCATCAATATCCAAGCCTGAATCGGTTTCATCCAGAACCGCTAATTTAGGTTCAAGCATAGCCATTTGAAAAATCTCATTGCGCTTTTTCTCACCGCCAGAAAACCCTTCGTTCACTGCCCGAGAAGCCAAGGATGCATCAAGGTCTACCAAGGCTGATTTTTCTTTTACTAAACTTAAAAAGTCTTTAGCTGAAAGCGCGGCTAATCCCTTATGTTCACGAATTTCATTAATGGCTGTTTTCAAAAAATTCACATTCGAAACGCCAGGAATTTCTACCGGGTATTGAAATGCTAAGAACAGGCCTTCTCGTGCTCGCTCTTCAATCGATAACTCAAGCAAATCTTGGTCTTCAAACGTAATTGTTCCGGAAGTAACTTCATAATCTTCCTTACCCGCAAGCACACTCGCCAAGGTACTTTTTCCAGCGCCATTTGGTCCCATAATCGCATGAACCTCTCCCGCATTTATTTCAAGGCTCAAGCCTTTTAAAATTTCTGTCCCATTAATGGACGCATGTAAATCTGTTATTTTCAACATATGCTTTTCAATTCTATCCAACACTTCCTTCTAAACTAATACTCAATAACTTTTGTGCCTCAACCGCAAATTCCATCGGTAATTGATTGAGCACCTCTTTACAATATCCATTAACGATCAAGCTAATGGCTTTTTCTTCCGAAATCCCTCGTTGCTGACAATAGAATAATTGATCCTCTCCGATTTTCGAGGTGGTTGCCTCGTGTTCAATTTGTGCTGAAGCATTTTTACATTCTATATATGGAAAAGTATGTGCACCACATATACTGCCCATCAATAAGGAATCACATTGCGAAAAATTCCTTGCATGATCCGCTTGTTTGTGTATCTGAACAAGACCTCGATAGGAATTTTGGGACTGTCCGGCTGAAATACCTTTAGATATAATGGTGCTTTTGGTATGTTTACCCAGGTGGATCATTTTGGTTCCTGTATCGGCTTGTTGAAAATTATTCGTCACCGCAACAGAAAAGAACTCCCCTACCGAATAATCCCCTTTCAGAATACACGAAGGATATTTCCAGGTAACGGCGGAACCGGTTTCGACTTGCGTCCAAGAAATTTTAGCGTGTGCTTCACACAGGCCACGTTTCGTAACAAAATTAAATACCCCGCCTTTTCCCTCCTTATCTCCAGGATACCAATTTTGAACGGTTGAATATTTAATTTCTGCATTGTTCAATGAGATTAATTCTACTACCGCGGCATGGAGTTGGTTTTCATCCCGCTGAGGGGCTGTACACCCTTCTAAATAGGAAACATAGGATGACTCGTCCGCGATGACTAAGGTACGCTCAAATTGACCAGTGCCCCCGGCATTGATTCGAAAATAGGTAGACAATTCCATGGGACAGCGCACTCCTTTTGGGATATAACAAAAAGACCCATCCGAGAAAACGGCTGAATTCAATGCGGCGTAAAAATTATCTGTTGTTGGAACCACGGTTCCTAAATATTGTTTGACTAAGTCCGGATGTTCTTGTACAGCTTCTGAGAAGGAACAAAAAATAATACCTAACTCAGCGAGTTTAGCTTTAAACGAGGTACCCACGGAAACGGAATCCATCACAAAATCTACTGCTACCCCGGTTAAGCGTTGTTGCTCTTCCAATGAAATACCCAGTTTTGACATGGTTTCTTTCATTTCAGGATCCACATCATCCCACGATTCGTATTTCTTGGTTTGTTTGGGGGCCGCATAATAAGAGATGGCTTGAAAATCTGGTTTTTTATAGCTTACATGAGCCCAATCGGGTTCCTTCATGGTTTTCCACACTTCAAAGGCTTTCAAGCGATAATCCAACAACCAAGAAGGTTCATTTTTTTTTGATGAAATGAGATGAATGATTTGTTCGGTTAATCCTGCTGGAGCAACATCCGAATCAATATCGGAAACAAAGCCATATTGATATTCTTTATCTGCTAAATCTTTGGCTAATTCGTTTTCAGTATATCCAGCCATAATTACACGGAAAAAGACTCACCGCATCCACAGGTACGATCAGCGTTTGGATTATTAAACACAAAACCTTTTCCATTCAGTCCGCCGGAAAAATCAAGCGTAGTACCGATTAGATAGAGATAACTCTTACGGTCTACTACCACTTTGATTCCATTGTTCTCAAATGACGAGTCTTGCTCAGTTTCCTGATTATCAAAGGTAAGTTGATACATTAACCCCGAACATCCTCCACCGGAAACCCCAACGCGAATAAAAAACCCATCCTTCCCTTCATCTTCCATCAAGCGAAGGGCTTGCTTCTTGGCCTGATCTGTAACGGTTATCATCTTATTTAGATTTATTTTAAATAGTGCGTGCAAAAATACCACAAAAGAGGTATTGCTTCCAAGTATATAAAACAAAAAATCCCTAAAACAGTTTAGGGATTTCTGAAATAAGGAAAGAACAGGTTCTTTTCCAAGTATATTATCTTGCCACTTCGATGACTTTCGTGTACAATTCCTCTGTAGCCGATTTGAAAACCAAGGTATATGTACCATTCATTAAATCATTCATGTGCAATGATTTTGCATCAGATACCGGTATGGTCGGCATAAATTGTCCATTCGATGCAACAATTTCAATAAATTCAATCCGAGTATCACTCCATATAATGGTTGCGTTACCTGTAGAGGCATTACAAACCACTTGCACTTTATCATCATCTAACTTCACGGGTATTTCTTGGTTTGCTCTTACATAGGCAACGGAAGAGAAAGCTAAGACTAAGGTTAAAATAAGTGTTTTCATAGTTAGTTGTTTTGTTATTACCATTCAAAGGTGGGGTGGAATCTACGCATTTGCAACAGTTGAACGCATTTACGGAAGAAAATACCATTTGTTACATAAAACCTCCTACGTAGAACTACGTAGTGATATTAATATTCAATAAAACCTTAGATATAGTCGAATATACATACCGAATAGTCATTTGACAAAAGACACCAAAATCTTTCAATTAAATTGGTTGTAGAAATAAGGAGAGATACAGGTGGCTTCTTAAATCGAGTTACTGCTTGGAGAGGCAGAAAAGTTTCTAGTCAAAAGTTTTTTCGCACTCGGTTTAGTTATAGAAGCCCCTGTTTTTTTAGACCACTCAGGCATTATGCCTACTACGATAGAAGGGAAGCTTAGGCTTCCTTTCTTTTTTTATACAACAACGGCCTGCTGGGTGCCGCATCGTTATCAAAATTTGATAGCTGCAATTCCAGGATGTAGGGCCCATCTTCCGCCTCATTCGGAACGTAAATCAATTCGGTGATCGTTCGATTTGTTATCGGCTGTTCGGGTACATTCCAAAACGCATGATGAAAAGCTAAGGCCCCTCCGTCTATTTCCTTGTCGACCGAAGGAATATCTACCAAGAGGTGTTTTACCCCCAACGTATTCAATACCTCTACACACGCCACATCCATATATGTAGGATTCGTATCGGAGTAGTTAACCGTGAATTTATTGAGATCGTTTGGCTCCGTTCGAATAACCAAGGCTTCACACGCCGTAAGGTTAGCCAAAAGTTCCGCGGTTATCACTCGATCTCCATCAATAATCATCGGCATTACAGTAAGCAGCTGGGCATCAAAGAAAAACTGGTCAAAACAAGCGGAAACCGGAAAAATCTCCTTAGAAATATGCCCATGTGATTCGGTGTGGGTGCCATGACCGTGCGGATTGAAATAAATATCTCTAAAATTAACGGCACCACCCTCAGCCACGCTGCCAACAAATCCATTTTCCATCACCGGTATAATGCGCGGACTATTCAAATACCATGCGCGTACTCCATGAGCGGAAACACCAATAGAAAGATCAATAAACGCTGTGGTATCGATGAACCAATCTCGATCTAGATAAAATTTCATAATCAAAGCTAATCAATTCCCCTTACTTGACAATTGAATGTAAATAAAGTTAAACCCGAATAATATCCACTGCATATAATGAACTTATCTTTGCATTATGGAACAAAAGGATTTACTTAAAGAAATCATATCGCATTGTAAAGAGTACGGGTATGTTTTCCCCTCTTCAGAAATATATGACGGCTTAGCTGCTACCTATGATTACGGGCAACTTGGCGCTGAATTAAAAAATAACATCAAGACGTATTGGTGGAAAGCTATGACGCAAATGAATAGCAACATCGTGGGTATTGATTCCGCAATTTTCATGCATCCAACCACATGGAAAGCATCCGGGCATGTGGATGCGTTTAATGACCCATTAATCGATAACAAAGATTCAAAAAAACGCTACCGTGCGGATGTCTTGTTAGAAGAATACCTTGAAAAGCAAACCCAGAAAATTCAAAAAGAAGTTGAAAAGGGAGAAAAACGTTTTGGGGACAGTTTCGATAAGGATCAGTTTATCGCAACCAATCCAAACGTACTGCGCATCAAGGAAAAACAAGCTCAAGTACAAGAGCGCATGAAAACCGCGCTTAATGAAAGTAACTTAGAAGACTTACGCCAACTCATTATAGACCTCGAAATTGTTTGCCCGATTTCCGGATCAAAAAACTGGACCGAAGTTCGTCAATTCAATTTAATGTTCTCTACCTCGCTGGGTTCTGTTGCCGGAGAATCTTCCACCATTTACTTGCGACCAGAAACGGCACAAGGAATTTTCGTGAACTTTTTGAATGTTCAAAAATCAGGAAGAATGAAGATCCCGTTTGGCATTGCACAAATTGGTAAAGCATTTAGAAATGAAATCGTAGCACGCCAATTTATTTTTAGGATGCGTGAATTCGAACAGATGGAAATGCAGTTTTTTGTTAAACCGGGTGAAGAACTTAGCTGGTATGAACACTGGAAAGAAGCAAGAAAAAAATGGCATTTAACCCTTGGTTTAGGAGAGAAAAACTACCGGTTCCATGACCACATTAAATTGGCGCACTATGCCAATGCGGCCTGTGACATCGAATTTAATTTCCCCATGGGATTTAAGGAACTTGAAGGAATTCACTCACGAACGGATTTCGATCTTAAACAACATGAAATCCATTCAGGGAAGAAACTGCAGTATTTCGATCCGTCTACGAATGAAAGTTATGTTCCATTTGTTATTGAAACATCCGTTGGATTAGACCGAATGTTCCTTTCTGTGTTAAGCGCTTCGTATACCGAGGAAAAACTTGAGGACGGCTCTGAACGTACCGTGTTAAAAATTCCAGCGGCCTTGGCGCCCTATAAAATTGCAGTACTACCCCTGATTAAAAAAGACGGATTACCCGAAAAAGCGCAAGAAATTATGCGTATGTTGCAATTAGATTACACCATTCAATACGACGAAAAAGATTCTATTGGAAAGCGCTACCGCCGTCAAGATGCGATTGGAACTCCGTTTGCGATAACAGTCGACCACGAAACCCTCGAGTCGAATACAGTAACCATACGACATCGAGATACCATGGCCCAAGAACGAATCGCTATTAATTCATTACCTGCCTTTTTAAACACACACTGCAGTTGGTCTTCCTTATTAGGCGCATTAGCATAGCGATTGTTTCTTATTTAATAAGTACCTCTGGGGCATTGAGTCAGTTGATTAATGAGCCTATTCATGCGTTTGACAACCTGCCCTTTTTGAATTCCCACTACATTAAAAACGCGCAATTAACCGAGTTGTACGGGACAATCTATACCAAACTCCCAGGAGAAATGATCCTAAAAACAACAGGGTTTGTTCAGTATCAGTTTGATTCGTTGGGACAAACAACTTCCATGCTTTCATACCGCCCACATCTTGCATTCATCGATTCTATACACTACCATTTTCAATATTCGAATGCTAGATTAACTGAAATAAAGGCTCTTAGAAAAAAAGATTACTCCATTCAATTCTTTACCTATTCAAACGATAAACTTAGTCACACCGAAGAACGTATAGGACTCCTAACGACTGGCGAGGAAATTCAAACCAATTCCCTCTCGTATGTGGACGAAATCCTAGGAAGCAATCGCCTGACTAACATTTCATATCAGGGAGGAAATCCATACAAAAACATTCGAAGAACTTTTGACATATTAAACAACCTGATCCTTGAAGAATCCATAGATTATCTGAGTCAAGATACCATCACAGCCTGGTATACGTATGATGAGAATTCGAAACTTACCCATAAAAAAACAATGGATGGCGAACGCTTGGAAGAATTAGTAATAAGCTACCAATCCAATCAAGAAGTTGAGGCGATTAAGTATTATACCCATGGCCAACTAAGAAAAGAAATACAAATTATTTATCAGGCGGAAAACCAAACCTTAAGTTCCGTCATTTTTTTAGATCACCGCTCAAAACTGATGGAAATAATACGATTTTAAAGCTTATTTGGACTTTTTACTCACCAAAAATGCAATTCCAAAAATCACTATTAAACCTACAAAAATCATGAAGAAGGACGAAATACCGTCTGTATTTGCTAAAAACATACGTAAATTGTTTAATATCCTTAAGTTACCGAAATAAATAAAGTAACCCTCACGCAATTACAATTAATAACTTATTGTTTATCAAACACATATAGCCCTCGAACATTCAATTCAATTTCAGCAAAAAATCATCCTAACTTATTTTTAACTTTGCAGAAAAAAATAATGTTTCGAACGCATACCTGCGGTGAATTAAGAGCCGAGCACATAGGAAAAGAAGTTACACTCAGTGGATGGGTACAAAAATCAAGGGATTTAGGGGGCATGACCTTCATCGACCTGAGAGACCGGTATGGCATCACCCAGTTGGCATTCAACCTAGAAAAAGATCAATCCCTTTGTTTAGAAGCCCGAAAACTTGGACGAGAATTTGTCATTCAGGCGGTTGGAACCGTGATTGAACGCTCCAGTAAAAATCAACACTTAGCCACCGGGCATATTGAAATCGAAGTGTCTTCGTTTCGCGTGCTCAATGCATCCAAAACGCCACCATTCACCATTGAAGATCAAACCGACGGGGGCGACGAACTGCGTATGCAATACCGTTATTTAGACTTGCGCCGCACGCCAGTTCAGCAAAAACTCATCCTTCGCAATCAGGTAGCGCTAGAAACTCGAAAGTACCTTGATCAACTCGGTTTTATGGATGTAGAAACGCCGGTGTTAATTAAATCTACTCCGGAAGGTGCCCGCGATTTTGTGGTACCTAGCCGTATGAATCCCGGTCAGTTTTATGCCCTTCCCCAATCCCCACAAACCTTTAAGCAATTGCTTATGGTTTCAGGACTTGATCGCTACTACCAAATCGTGAAATGTTTCCGCGATGAGGATTTACGTGCAGACCGTCAACCGGAATTCACGCAAATCGATTGCGAGATGGCCTTTGTGGAGCAAGAAGACATTTTACAGGTTTTCGAAGGCTTGATTAAACACCTGTTTGCCGCGGTAAAAGGCATCGAGTTTAACGAGCCCTTCCCTCGAATGACTTATGACGAAGCCATTCATAGCTACGGATCAGATAAACCGGACTTGCGCTTCGGTATGAAATTCAATTACTTGCACGCGCTTCAAGGCAAAGGCTTTGCCATCTTTGATCAGGCAGAAACGGTTATCGGTGTTGTGGTAGAAGGCGCAGCAGAATACACCCGCAAGCAACTTGACGAACTCACTGAATGGGTGAAGCGACCACAAATTGGCGCCAAAGGCTTAGTGTATGTAAAATACAATGCAGACGGTAGCATCAAATCTTCGGTAGATAAATTCTACAGCGAAGCGGACTTTCAAGCCTTAGCCAAGGAACACAACATAAACGCCGGTGATTTGTTATTGGTATTGAGTGGGGAATTAGCCAAAACGCAAAAACAAATGAATGAACTTCGCCTTCATGTAGCGCAACAACAAGGACTCCGAAACACAGGCGAATTTTGTCCGGTTTGGGTATTGGATTTCCCCTTGTTAGAAAAAGACGAAGCCTCCGGAAGGTATTTTGCGATGCATCACCCCTTTACATCACCGAAACCCGAAGACATTGCACTCATGGATTCTAATCCAGGAGCCATTCGTGCGAATGCTTATGACTTGGCTATGAATGGTGTAGAATTAGGTGGAGGATCCATTCGAATTCATGACCGAACCTTACAAGAAAAGATGTTCGCTTTGTTAGGCTTTACTCCGGAGCAAGCGCAAGAACAATTCGGCTTCTTGATGGGTGCCTTTGAATACGGAGCGCCCCCGCATGGTGGACTCGCCTTTGGCTTAGACCGTTTAGTAGCGACCATGTCGGGTGAAGAATCCATCCGTGATTTCATTGCCTTCCCAAAAAACAACAGCGGTAGAGATACAATGATCGACGCGCCGTCCTTGCTAGAACCTACTCAATTAACCGAATTAGGAATTAATTTACTCCCAAATGAACATTGATCACTTACAAGATCGAATTGCACCCTTGCGTGCCCAGTTAATTGACCACCCAGTATACCGGCAAATTGCTACAGAAGAAGAATTGAAGGCTTTTACGGAAGAACATGTCTTTGCCGTATGGGATTTTATGAGTTTGCTCAAAAGTCTTCAACAGCACCTTACTTGCGTGCACGTGCCTTGGATGCCTACAAAAAATAAAGAAACACGTCGATTTATCAATGAAATTGTGGTGGGCGAAGAGAGTGATTTTGATGCAAATGGAAAGACCATGAGCCATTTTGAGATGTATCTACAGGCGATGCAATCGATGGGAGCGAATACCCAAGAGATGGGGCGATTTATTGAATTGATTTCAACCCAAGTGCCGATAGAAAAAGCCTTAGATGCGTGTGCAATTAATCTGGAAACGAAGGCTTTTGTTCGCTTTACTTTTTCGATCATTCAGCGCGGAAAAATCCATGAAATCGCCTCTGTATTTACCTTTGGGCGTGAGGATTTAATTCCGGAAATGTTTATTGAAATGGTGAAAGAATTAAAGGCTAATCATCCGTCAACCCTAAATGATTTTCTATTTTATTTAGAGCGCCACATTGAAGTAGACGGCGAAGACCATGGGCCACTTTCCTTGAAATTAATGGATGAAGTTTGCGAAGGCGACCCCACCAAATGGGAAGAAGCAACTCAAGTAGCCGAGGAGGCCTTGCGCATGCGAATTCACTTGTGGGATGGCGTGGTAAGAAAAGCCTCAACCCTGTTGCACGGGATTTGAAATCCCGTGCAACAAAGATTTTTTCTTACTCCGCTTTGCCAACGACTGGTTTTATATTATTAAACTCTTGATTTTTTTGATTTCGTTCTTCCTCCAAATCATAATCATCTTGAAGACCCATCCAAAATTTTGCACTGGTGTTGAAGAATTTTGCAAATCGAATAGCAGTATCTGCTGTAATTCTTCGCTTACCCTTGATTATCTCCGAAATACGGGTTTGAGGAAGGAACGTTTCCTTTGCCAATCGATAGGCAGAAATCTGTATTGGAATTAAGAATTCCTCTAACAAGATTTCACCCGGATGTATATTTTTTAGCTTTTCCATATCTACTTAGTTAATGGTAATCTACAATTTTTGTTTCATATGCATCATTGCTGACCCACTTAAAGATGATTCGCCATTGATTGTTAATCCGAATACTGAAGTATTCAGGGAGCGCACCTCCCCTAATTTTATTCAGTTTTAGCGGTCCCTGAGCCTGTCGAAGGGCCGCTTTCAATTAACCAAAGACATTCAACGCTTTTTCTTTACTACCGCCCCCTGCGCTTGGATAACCAAGGAGGAAGTTGCTTTTCTTGCGGGCGTTCCACTAATTTCTGACTTAAATCCGCGCGACCGGCACGTTTTAATCGGCTTGAAATCCATTCTTGATTTTCGCGCTTGTACCAGAAAAAATAACGATTCTGGTTCTTTTTCTCCTCCGGTGATTTTGCCGTGAATACAGGTTTTAACGTGTATGGATGTAAGCCCGTATAATAAATTACCTCAGCCACGGTCATCGGTGTAGGGGTAAAATCCTGCACTTGCTCCAATTTAAAGCCCATGTCCTTGGTTTCGGCCGCTAATTCAGCCATGTCCGTTTCCTCACACCCAGGATGCGAGGAGATGAAATATGGGATCAAGGGTTGATTTAAGTTATGTTTGGCCGAAATAGCTTCATACTTTTCTTTGAACTTGTGAAAATATTTGAACGAGGGCTTCCGCATCATGCGCAAGGTGTTATCGGCTGTATGTTCAGGCGCCACCTTCAAGCGCCCACTCACGTGACGCGTAACTACCTGCTCCAAGTATTCGTCGTGGTTTCCGTCTTCGTTGTTCTTGTTAAAATCATCCACTAATAAGTCATAACGAATCCCCGAACCCACAAAAGCTTTTTTAATTTTCGGATGCGCATCAATCCTGCGATACAACTCAGTCATGGGTTTATGCGAAGTGTCCAGGTTATTACAAATCACCGGATGGATACAACTTGGCGCTACACAACGGGCACAAATGCTCTCGTCTTTTCCTTTCATTTTATACATGTTGGCCGAAGGACCGCCCACATCCGATAAATACCCTTTAAAATCAGGATGTGCTGCAATTTCCTCTAATTCCTTCATAATAGAACCCTCACTGCGCGAGGCAATGAATTTGCCTTGGTGCGCGGAAATTGTACAAAAACTGCAGCCCCCAAAACATCCGCGGTGAATGTTCAAGGAAAACTTGATCATTTCATAGGCAGGGATTGTCCCACGTTTCTTATACTTTGGATGGGGTAAGCGTGTGTATGGCAATTCAAACGAAGCATCGATTTCGTTTTCAGTCATGGTAGGATATGGCGGATTCACCACCAGGCGTTGATTCCCCACTTCTTGCAAAATACGATTGGCACTGAGTTTATTGGATTCTACCTCAACAATTTTAAAATTGGCGGCATAGGCCACCTTATCTTTCAAGCATTCTTCGTGGCTTGCCAAAGAAACCGTTTCCCAGTGTTTATTTTTTAGTACGTCCTCTTCCTTGTTATGCACGTAGGCTATTTGTGGCAAGGTGCGAATTTGTTCGAAGGGTACACCTTTTTTCAAAAGCTTAAGGAAAGTACGCAAAGGTTGTTCCCCCATGCCATAGATTAAGGCATCTGCTTTACTGTCTACCAGAATCGATGGGAAGAGCTTATCTGCCCAATAGTCGTAATGCGTTACCCGCCGCAAAGAGGCTTCAATCCCTCCCAACAACACAGGTACATCCGGAAAAAGTTCTTTTAAGATGTTTGAATATACCGTACTGGCATAATCGGGCCGAAATCCAGCTACGCCGCCCGGCGTGTAGGCATCGGTTGAACGCAAGCGTTTACCTGCGGTGTAATGATTCACCATGGAATCCATACAACCGGCAGTCACCCCAAAGAAATATTTTGGTTTGCCAAGTTTTTTGAAATCACGCAAATCATCTCGCCAGTTCGGTTGAGCAATGATGCCGATGCGAAAGCCTTCGTCTTCAATGATGCGACCAATTACCGCAGTTCCAAAAGAAGGATGGTCAACGTAGGCATCACCAGAAATTAAAATAACATCAAAGGCATCCCACCCACGCTTTTCAGCTTCTTTGAGTGATAAGGGCAACCAATCGGAAAGGGGACGTTCTTGCATGCCGTAAAATTACGAAAAGCACGGCAGGGAATGAACGAATTAGTTAATAATTACCGCTTTGCTTTGTTTGCCGTTTGCATCCGTATAACTGATGAAATACGTTCCTGCATACAAGGTGCTTACATCAAAGAAGGCCATGGTAGAACCTGCTAAAATTTCCTGGGTAGCAATACGTTTTCCTTGAATGTCCGTAAGTGTAAGCACTAAATCGTTTTGCACTAAGCCGATGGCCTGAACAATAATTAGGTCGTTCGCAGGATTGGGGAACACCTTTAAGGCTGAAATTTGATTTTCTGCCACGTTATTGGCTGGATTGTATACAGTAGTGCTTTCCGTAACTGAATTCACTTTCGCGCCTGTAACCACGCCATAATACGTTGGCCCGATTAAATACGGATAGGCTGAATTCCAATCGGCGTCTACTGTGGCAAAATAACAATACATGCCATTCGGATATTCTGGGGTAACACAAAACCGTCCGTTGTGAACATCGAGGTAATCTGCCGCACCTGGATGGCTCACGAATTCATAATCTTCGCGGAAATAGCCCAAGGGATAGGTAACAGATACAGCAGGTCCATCCGGTACATCGGTGCCGTCAGCCCATACCGTGCGTGTAGAAATGTTACGGTATTGATACCCCGACTTGATGCGGGTTATACCTCCTGTTCCGTCCGCATTTTTGTACCCATAAGCTCCATACACTGGGTAGCCATCATAGGCAAAGCCAATCAATGGCGAATGTACTGTGGAGTCGATGGAATAAAGTCCTTCCGCATCATATAAGGTACACACATTAGAGATTACGTTGAGATCTAAATCAAAGGCGCTTGGGTTTTGATGGTGGTGATAATTTCCGTTGGCTGGATGCCCTTTGGAACAATCGAATCCTCCTTTTTCTGCTACTACCGCATCGCGATTCCAAGATTGAGTTGCTCCAGGTCCACCAGGACAAGGAGACATGCCCGGTAATCCGCCACAAAGGGAATTGGTATTGGTATTCCAAGCTACACCATCGCGGTAATCGAACATGGCGGTTCCGTTAATGAAAATCCCGATATTTCCTCCAGTGGTTGCTGTTCCTGCACCCGCATTCATGGTAGGATTTAAAGAGATTTTAAAAATTGCATTTTGATTGGTGGTAAGTGATGGATTGCCATCCAGGAACGGACCGGTAATGTAAGAAGGTACACCTGTGGTGGAAACATACACCCAATTGGTAGAATATTGAACTTGTTGCACATTGGCTAATACCGCATCAACAATTGGCGTAGAATTTCCTTGAACATAATGGCGCCCAGTGGTACCGTCAGTATTAATTAACCAGTTGGTAATTGCAGGATTTAATTGTGCTTTAGCGCCAAATGCCAACAGAAAAAGAAATAAAAACGTTGATTTTTTCATAACAAAGGTTTAGTATGCAAGGTATTAGTTGCCTAAAGGTAAGAATACTTGCGCAATGGTGCCTAAAAAAGAAAAGGGGGATTGCTCCCCCTTAACTAAACCTAACTATTATGAAACTATTGATTTGAATCAGACTTTGCCAATGTGTAAATAACTAATCCAAAACCAATTTTGTTAACCGCATCACCAATATTGTAAACAACATCCATCCACGGATTGTTCAATTCGCTTCCGAACGCACCAAATAAACCACCCGGAGTACCAATGATGTATCCTAATGGGTAAATAGCCCAACCTACCAATACAAACCAAGCCAAAATTCTGGTCGCTTTAGCCACTGAAGGACCTGCTGTTTGTGCCAAACTTGCCACTTCTCCGAACCATACAAGGTAAGCGATGTAGAAGTAAGCAGCACCAGATAGAACACCCCAAAGGACGCTGTTGTCGCGGTCTGTAGACTCTCCGAAGAATCCAGTAACCAACATAACTACTGAGGCTAAGATTAATTTCCAAAGTAAAGCTGGCTTAGCACCTGCTTTCTTAGTAATCAAATAAAACTCAACGCACATTAATGGAACCGTCAACAACCAATCCACATAGCGGAAGAATGTTGGAGATGTTCCTGTATTTAAGAACCAATCACGCATGTAGTAGTAATGCACTGCTGCAATAAACGTGATAATACCAGAAACAAGGACCGAAGTTCTCCACTTCTCACCTACATTTCTGATTTCAAAAAAGAAAAATGCAGAAGCTGCCATCATGGCCATAGTTCCTACAAAAAACGTAAAAGCCGTAGCTTGGCCGATTCCGAAGCCTTGGCTGGCATCAAACAATTCTGATGCAGTAATAGATAAGTACATATAAAAAATATTAGTTTTCCCCTACTCTGACTATGGATTTTCGGGTTCCTCCAAGTTATAATTAGTTGTAAAACAAGGATAACCGATTTTTGTTTAATCTTTGTTAAGATTTATTAAACATTTTTTAATTTTTGTTGGTAAACCGATACGCTGGGTTGAATAAAAAGGATTTATCGGTGAGTGTTTTCAAAAACGACAACAGGTCTTTTTGTTCTTCATCGGTCTGCAACATGCTCGGATTAGTAAAGGCCTTACTGATGGGTTTAACCCAATTGGATTGTGACGCATAGTGCTTGATCACCTCTTTTAATTTAACCATTCTCCCATCGTGCATGTACGGAAAACTATGCTCAATATTTCGAAGAGTTGGCACACGGAATAAATAAGCGTCTGCTACTTTTCCTGTAATTAAGGCCCGTCCCGAATCCAACAGTTGGGGATGGGGTCCGATGCCATTCGCTTCGAATTTGAAATTGGTAAATAAGGGTTCGGTATGGCATTGATTGCAGTGCCTTTGAAATAATTTATACCCCTTTTTTTCTTGTACAGTGAAATTCGCTTCCTTGCGCATGACGCTGTCATACTTGCTATTCGCCGAAACCAAGGAAACAGTAAATTGTGCTAAAGCGTTCAACAACTGACTGGTTTTAATCCGTTCCACTCCGAACACCTTCTTAAACTGCGCACGATACCACGAGTCACGGTTTAATTTATTAAGAATCTCTTCCAAGCTCGAGCCCATTTCATCCGGATGGGTCATTGGATTTATGGCTTGGCCATTGAGGTCGAGCACACCACCGTCCCAATGAAAGCTTGGATACCACGCCAAATTCATTAAACCGGGCGCATTGCGTTTTCCAATCCTCGACGCTACCCCATGGCTCGTGGGGTGATCCACATGGGCAAAGGCGGTATATTGAAAATGACAAGAAGCACAGGATACGGTTGAATCTGTGGAGAGGATGGGGTCGTAAAACAGGGTGCGACCTAAGGAAAAACCATCAGTTGTAAGCGGATTTTTTTCAAATGAATATTGAGGTGCTGGCCAATTTTCCGGACGATAAAACAAGCCGTCTTTCGGTAGTACCATCAGGGAAATTAAGCCAATGCAAGCAATTAAAAGAAATCCCAAAGTTTTCATTCGAAAGCCGTGCTAAACGCGTGAAAGATTTGTTGTGCTGTTGCTCCTGGCAACATAATGTTTGGCGTTGTTGTAATGGGAAGGGCTACAAATAAGCGTTCCAAATGCAGGGATATCTTGTTGGTTCCTGCAGGTATTCTAATCGGAATAAAGGTTTCAAACGGCGCTTTATATCCGCCAATGTGATATTCAAAGGGGAGTTGACGCCCTTTTTGGACAAGGCACCCTACCAACTTCAGGTGAATATACCCTGTATTCCAAGCCCAATACATACCGAGCAAGGGGTCGTATGCGCCATCAAATCTTCCGGCCGTGTTCGCGGTGCTATCCAACCCCAGGTGAATGGCATTGCTTGAAAAGGGTAAGGCATAGGTGGTTGGTTCTGAGGCATCCACCAAATGAATCTCACCTTGAGCGGTACTCATATACCACTTAAACTGATCGATACGAATTGAATCCCCATTCGACATTGAATATAATTGGTGTAATTCAAATCGCTCTGAACCTACCTGAGGGAAAAGCGTCATTTGGCAAAAAACCAATGAAGGAAAAAGAAAAAAGAACAAAAAGAATCGAAACATTAAGGCCGTGGTTTACGGTCGAAATTACCAATTAATTTAAGTACCTCTTCCTGTTCTTTGGTATTTAGTATCACTCCTAATTCACTAAAATAGCGATACATTCGCATTAAATCCTTGTTTTTCTTTAGTGTAATCGATTCAAACAGTTCGTTTATTTTGAGCGTATCTCCCTTCATGGCAGATTGAATAAACTGATGCTCTAGGTTCCGCAACTCGTTCAACTCATTTTTGCGCTCTATTAGAAATGGGGTTTCTAGCGCTTCAAGTGCCTTCGCTTTTTTCTTATTCAAAGCCATCTCCTGTGCGAGCCTCGGAGGATGGGATGGTTTGTGGGTTACCAATAAAAAAATTAGCACGATATTCAGTCCTACCAACACGATTAAAGCCCAGTTTTTCCAAGAATTATTCATACGATTCGAAATTATTAAGATAGCTTACACGTGTTCCTTGCTGTTGTTTTAAGACGAACAAACAAGCAGCAACATTTAATGAAATGAGCACTAAAAAGGAAGCCGCCACTAGCCAATTGGGGCGCCCAGGCTTGATGCTGGGTTGGCGCTCAAGGCAGCGGGCCCTCAGTTCATCACTAACCGGGATGCGTGTTTTCAACAAGGTAAGATCAGCTTTCATGTGGTTTATATTTTTTAAGTTGTGTTCTTGCTCGAAACAGGAGCGATTCGATGGCCGATACAGAAACCTTCATCACATCGGCAATTTCTTGATAGCTTAGGTCATCCATAGCAAATAAGGTCATGGCAATCCGTTGTTTTTCTGGCAGGCCTTGTATTTGTTGCCAAATTTGCCATTCCGCTTCCTTTAGGATATGAATCAACTCGGGTGATTCCTCGATAATTATAGGTTGCGAGTCCAGGATGCTAAGCATTACTCCTTTTCTTTTCTTTCGATTTTTGGTACGTAAAAACTCATTGCACTTGTTTAGGGTAATACGATACACCCATGTTTGAATACTTGATTCAGCCTTAAACCCGGCCACTCCAACCACGATCGATTTAAATACTTCTTGTGTCACATCTTCGGCGTCTTGACGATTCCCAAGAAGATACAATGCGGTATTCAGAATACGCGGTGCCTGCAATTCAAATAATTTTTTGAATTCTCGTTCACTTCCCAATCTCAGTAGCTCAATATTCGGCATTCAACTCCTTAGATGCCCTTTTTTAAGAAATCTTGCATGCATTAAAGGTAACATTTAAGTGTAAAAGTGTACCTTTAGGGCGCTTTGAAAGAATCTAAGTTTATCGGGAAAAATAAAGAAAAATGGCAGCGATTCGAATCGATGCAAAAGGATCTTTCGAGCGACCCGGAAGCTTTAAGTAATTTGTATTTAGATATTACAGATGACTTGGGATTTGCACAAACGTATTATAAACGAAGAACCATCAGGGTTTATCTCAATCAACTTGCACAACGGGTCTTTATTGGGGTAAATAAATATCAAAAGTTTTCATTTAAAAACGTGGTAGACTTTTGGACGATTGAGCTCCCCTTGGAATTATATCGGTCGAAAAACTATATGGGATTTGCGTTGCTTAGCTTTTTGGCCTACATCGCCCTTGGTTGGATATCGAGCAGTGTATACCCGGAATTTACGGCTACTGTATTGGGTGAAGGATACGTAGAAATGACCATGGAAAACATCGAAAAAGGAAATCCCTTGGGTGTTTATGAAGGAAGCAGTTCCTTTATGATGTTCATTCAAATCACAGGGAACAACCTTATGGTTTCTATCCTAACCTTTTTTGCAGGAATATTCTTCACGCTTGGCACGCAGTTTTTCCTATTCGGGAATGGGGTCATGCTTGGGGCATTCCAACATATGTTTTTAAAAAAGGGCCTATTAATCACGAGTTTCTTAGGGATTTGGATCCATGGCGCATTTGAAATTTCAAGCATAGCACTCGCTGCAGGCGCAGGGATTACCGCAGGTTCTGGATGGCTGTTCCCAGGGAGTTTTTCGCGAATACAGGCCTTTAAAGCAAGTTTTGCACGTGGTGCTAAAATCATGTTGAGCATTTTGCCATTTATCGTGCTCGCAGGATACTTAGAAAGTTATGTTACCCGAAATTACGATACCTTACCGGATGCCTCAAAATGGACCATTATTCTTGGTTCATTCTTTTTAATTGGATTTTTATATATTTTTCTTCCTATATATCAATCCCAACGTTATCCAACGCGATTATTTGAAGAAACCAATTTTAAACAACCGCATCCAGAAACCATTGATTTATTAAGCGTTCGGTCTGTTTGGCAAGTTTATCGACAAGGCATTGTATTGTATTTTCAAACCTTAGGAACCACCATGAAACCCATTTTAAAGGTGGTAATGCCAATTGGCCTTGGCTTAATCCTTTTTCGTGCCTTGCTTTACCCCGAGGATTTAACCTTTGTTTACTGGTTTGATTGGGCCAGTCACCTTTCGTTTATGCTCGGATACGCTTTCAGTACACCTGTAGACATATTGATCTGCCTGCTTTGGGTTGCACTCATATCCTTTATCTTTTTAGTTACTTATCACAGTTTATTAATCAAAGCGGGATTATGTTCCTTGCCTTGGCCACGCTATGCACGGCAGATGTTCCTGCGGGTGTTTGTTATGTTTATACTTTTATTGTTCCCGATTTTTATTTCTCCGTGGTATATCTTATTACCCACGCTACTGGCCTATCCTTTTCTGCTTTATCTCCCTGTTTCCATAGCATATCCAGATCAGGCGATTTCTCAAGCAATCAAAAAAGGACTGCGATACAGCGCTAAATCCTATTTTACCTTAGTTGGATTGATGAGTATGGGGATTCTTACTGTTACAGCTATTTGTCAGCCAATTTCCGGGGTATTTAGTATTCAAAATGAAGTGCCTGATGTTTTGGACCTCATCGTTAATGGAACAACGCCATTTCTTGATAATGCCGGATTAAACAGTGTGTATTGGACTAATTTATTTAGGGAAGTCGTTTATCTCGTAGTTTTGCTATTTACCCTAGTTTTTTGGTTTGTATTGCTTTCCTTATCCTATTTTTCTATGCTTGAAAAACGAGAAGCAGTAAACCTAAAAAAAGAGGGAATGCATTATGGTGAGCGCAGTCGATTAAAGGAATATATAGAAATTCAAGGCCAATGAGAGCTCACCTATTGAATTTACTTATATCTCTTAGCGTTGGTTTTAGCCTTGCGCAAAACCCATTAAAGCAGGAGTTGAAAAACACAAGCTATCCAAAGCAAGGCAACGATCATTTAAGAAAAGAATGGAATAACAGTCCAGGAGGAATTATTCAATCATCCGACAATACCGATGACTATGTAATTGAAAATAAACAAGCGTATTCTGACAGTATTTTAGCGCATTATCACGAAAAATATCAACAGCATTTAGCCAAAAAACAAATTCGAGAGAAGAACTTACTAAAAGAACCGGAACTTCCAGAAATGCCGAGCATCGATGGACCGGATTTTGACGAGCCAGACATCGCAAAGCCCGGGACGATGCCATCATGGGTTTTAAATGTTTTACTTTTTATTGTCGTAGCATTGGGATTATTCATCATCTTTTATTTGATTGTGAAAAATTCAGGTAAATCCTTACCTAATTTTAAGCGATATGATGAGTATTGGAATCCTGAAATTGTTCCTGTATCTGATCTAGAAAAACGCTTAGAGCAAGCCATTTCTAAGGAAAAATACAGAGAAGCGGTACGAATTTATTTCACCCTTATTCTAAAAGAATTAATTCGGCTTAATCAAATTAAATGGACACGTGAAAAAACCAACCATGAATACCTCATTGGGTTAAAAAACCCGAATTTCCGATCCGAATTTCAATCCTGTATTCATGTGTTTGATGTGATTTGGTATGGTGAATATGAAATTGATAACTCCCGATTCAATGAAGTTGAACCTACATTGAAAAGCTTCCTTAACACCTTAAAAGCACATGAATAAACGCTTGCTTTTTATTGGGATTGCTGTGGTCTTCATCTTGGGAGGATGGTTAATATATTTAATTCAAGGACAGGGCGACGGAACTGCTTCTGGTTATAAAAGTTCAGATTGGTATACCAAATATGAGTTTGATAGTAAAGACCCCTATGGCTTGTATTATTTCAACATGCTGTTGCAAAAGTCCGTGACCAAATCTAAGATTCAACACGTATCGAATGAAAATAGATTAGATACCGTATTAAGCACGAATCAACGCACACTCTATGTGATGATCGGAGATACAGTCACTTTAAAGCCTTCCCAATTTCAGAACATCATAACCCGAGTTAAACAAGGTGATGGGTTAATGTTATTTGCGAATAAAACATATCAATGGGTTTATGACAGCCTAAATCTAGCGGGAAACATTAGTTATGCCTATGATCGGGTAATTCCATTAAAAACCCGCAATAAAGCCTATAACTTATATCACCTCTATCAAGCTGATACGATTTCGGCTAGAACCTTCGGAATGCAACCCTGTAATAAACCAGTACTCAGCAGCAATAATGGCCTAGTAGTTGAAACAACGTTTCCGGTTGGAAAAGGACAGGTATTAATGGGCTTTTACCCGAAGGCTATTGTAAATTACCAATTATTAAGTCCTGCCGGGGAAGCGCACGCGGAATTTCTAATTAGCAAGCTGAAATCCTATGATCG
>JBEGMB010000263.1:0-9690 GCA_041183245.1 Bacteroidota bacterium | reverse complement strand
CCTACATTTAAATTGCCGATACAAATGGAAATTCCTTCAATATCATGGCTTGTGAAGACTCCTGCGTCATAGCATGCATTGCGAATGCGTGTAATGACCCAATAGAGTAGGCCGAACGGTGAAAGTATCCATCGCCAAGCATTCATTTGCTATTCTGACCCGTAATTAGAAATGCTTTGATTGTCCGCGTAATAGAATATTCGTACTTGACAGGTATCGTTCAGGTAGTCAATTTTACCAATTTCGAATCGATTGATTATTAATCCTGTTTTCGCCTCAAGTTCTTTTTTCATTTCCTCATATTTCTCTGGATGAACTAAATCCACACGATCATAAGTTACAATTTTACGCGTCTCGTGTTTTACCAACCAAAGATACTCCATGATATACAATACTATGATTACGGTAATGTTAATAACACCCAATTCCAGTAAATTAATTTGATACATACCTTTTTCTACTTCAGTGGCTAACATGGCATTCACCACACTTAAACCAATTACCAAGAATAGATAGGTCATTTCTTTGATTTCAATAGCATCGGTTCGGTAGCGGATAATTCCAAAGATGGCAAATAATCCCAAGCCCATTCCGGTATCAATGTCTAATTTTTTAAGCCCGAAACAGAGGAAAAAGGTGATGATCCCAATTAAAAAATAAGTAAATAGGTAGTCCTTACGTTTTGCTTTGGGGTAATAAAGTAGGCGTATAATGATATACAATACCAATAGATTGATCCCTAGGCGAATTCCTAATCCATCTAAGTCTTGATAATCCCAAGAAAAGGTGGCTATTTCCGTCTGGGCCTTTGCTAAAAGTGGTGTAATGAAGTTAAGCAGCATGATTATTTATTTTTTCGAGGTACATTAATTTTTTCTTGAACCGGTTGTATTTTAATTGTTCGCTTCCGATTAACTCAATGGCACCGATGCAATATTTACTTAAACGGTATGGTCTTAATTGCATGGATTTCATCAAGCTGTAAAAGGGAGATCGACGGTTTAATTTGGATTGTTTCAATTCCGCGATAACCAACTCCGATAATTCAACCGTTTTAAGCGTATTATTGAAGATTAAATTAAAATCCAAGGTTAGCCGTTCATTTTCCGTTTTACTTACCAAGGTGATTCGCTTGAATTTATTCGTAAGTACAGGAATTAAGTCGTAAGGTTTGTGACAATGCGTGTCTATTAAATTCAACTCGCTCTCAGTTAACTGCTCATGAAATCCATCGGTTGCAACGCGGTGCTTATCTGTTCTACCCTTGATTTTATGTTTGATTTCAAAAAAGAACAAGTTTGATTCTACATAATTCCGTATTCTGAATTTGTAGCGATTTACACGACGGTTGTGATGGTCATGAAAAAGGCTAAAAGTAACATTATCAAAATACAAGCTTTCATAGGTAAGTGCTCGTTTTCCTTCGATTTCTAATGAGAAATAATCTTCTTTAAGCTTAGGTAGTATCTGAATTAGCGTATTTTTGTCGAAAGCAAATTTGGTGTCAATGCGATTCATCAGCTTTACTCGATCCATTTCTTTCAATGAAATGGGATCAAATGATTGAAGTTGGTCAATGATTTCTCGTTCTGACATGAGAACCAAAGGTACGTTAATTTTCGTTTTTTGTTCCAAATCCCTGCTTTTGTATTAACAATTAATGAATGTAATGTTAATTTGATGTCATGCAGAAGAAAATCTTACTCTTGGGTTCAGGTGAATTAGGAAAAGAATTTGTAATTGCTTGTCAACGTTACGGTCAATATGTGATCGCAGTGGACAGCTATCTGGGGGCTCCAGCCATGCAAGTAGCTCATGAATTTGAGGTGATTGATATGTTGGATGGGTCCGCTTTGGATGCCGTTGTTGCAAAGCATGCTCCAGATTTAATTGTGCCTGAAATCGAAGCCATTCGTACGGAGCGCTTCTATGCGTATGAAACACAAGGAATTCAAGTAGTTCCAAGTGCTAAAGCTGCGAATTTCACCATGAATCGAAAAGCTATTCGGGATTTGGCCGCCATTGATTTGGGGGTTAAAACCGCAAAATATAAGTATGCAACCACCTTAAGTGATTTTCGCGAGGGCGTTGCGTTTTGCGGCTTACCCTGTGTGGTAAAACCTTTAATGTCAAGTTCGGGAAAAGGACAATCTGTGGTAAGAACGCAAGAAGATATTGAACGGGCTTGGAACTATGCGCTGGAGGGGTCACGCGGTGATTTAAAGGAAGTGATTGTTGAGGAATTCATTGCGTTCGATTACGAAATTACGCTGCTTACAGTAACTCAAAAAGAGGGTCCAACCTTATTTTGCCCGCCAATTGGACATCGACAAGAGCGAGGCGACTACCAAGAAAGTTGGCAACCTATGCCAATGAATCCTGCCCATTTAGAGGAGGCGAAGCAAATGGCAGCACAAGTAACTGCAGCCTTGGGAGGCGCTGGCTTATGGGGCGTTGAATTTTTCATTACACCTTCCGGTGCGTATTTTTCGGAATTATCGCCACGACCTCATGATACCGGAATGGTAACCTTGGGTAATACTCAGAATTTTTCAGAGTTTGAATTGCATGCTCGCGCGGTGCTGGGTTGGCCAATTCCAGAAATTGTGTTGCAACGAAACGGTGCAAGTGCAGTAATTTTAGCTGAACAATCCATCGAGCGATTGCCTGAATTTAAAGGAATAGAGGCCGCGGCCGCGACGCCATCTTCGGATTTGAGACTTTTTGGAAAACCTTCTGCGCGTCCTTTCCGAAGAATGGGGGTGACCCTTTCCTTTGGACTAGAATCTGTTGAATTTCATGTAGAACGCGCCAAATTGATGGCCTCAAAAATTGCTGTAGTATGATTCGTTTTTTTCTGTTTTCAATATTGATACTTGCCTTAAAGGCCGCAGCCTTTGGGGCAAAAATCTCGTATACGCTTAAAATGCCCAGACCACAAAACCACTATTTTCAAGTGGAAATGCAGGTGGAACAAGTAAAGCAAAAAACAGCCACGGTGAAACTGCCTGTTTGGGCACCGGGTTCTTATTTGGTGCGTGAATTTTCACGCCATTTAAATCAAGTAAAAGCGTTTTCTTTACAAGGCGCAGTACTTCCCGTAACAAAAAAAACAAAAAATGCTTGGGAAATTGATTTGAAAGGACAAACTTCATTTGTATTGAAATATGAAGTATATGCCTTTGAGCTTAGTGTTCGCACCTCTTTTTTAGATGAAACGCATGGCTTTGTTAGTGGACCTAGCATGTTTATGTATTTAGACGGCCATAAGGAAACTGGCGGTGAATTGTTAGTTCAACCGCACGCATCCTTCAAACGAATCTCTACCGGATTAACTCAAAAATCTGATGTTAAACAAGGGAATAATCAAACCTTTACGTTTGACAATTATGATCAATTAGTGGATTGTCCGATTGAAATCGGAAATCAGTATGAATTTGATTTTGAAGCGGCAGGGGTAAAACACACGGTTGCTATGTACGGTGAAGGGAATTTTGATCCGGAACGCCTAAAGGAGGACATGGCTAAAATTGTTGAAGAAGAGACCAAGGTAGTTGGTGTGAATCCAAACAAGCGCTATGTATTTATTGTGCATAATGTAGTAGGTGGTGATGGCGGTCTAGAACATTGTAACAGCAGTGTTTTAAGTGTTGATCGATGGACCTACGACGGAAGTAATTACATCAATTTTTTAAACCTCGTGGCTCACGAGTATTTTCATTTGTGGAATGTAAAGCGCATTCGCCCCATCGAACTTGGACCATTTAATTACGACCAAGAAGTATACACGAATTACTTGTGGGTAATGGAAGGGTTTACTTCCTATTATGACGAACTAATCTTGCGTCGTTGTGGTTTTTATTCCCAAGAGGAAATGGCTAAGAAAATTCAAATTGCAGTAAATTACGTGGAGTCTAGCGTTGGTGCCAGAGTTCAACCGGTGGCCCATGCCAGTTTTGATGCGTGGATTAAAGCGTATCGACCAAATGAAAATAGCAGCAATACAACCATGACCTATTATTCACGTGGAATGATTATCGCCTCGGTATTGGATGCCATGATTATTAAACAATCGAATGGAAAGGAATGCTTGGATCATTTAATGCAAGACTTATATCAAACCTATTATATGGGTAAAAACCGCGGATTTACGGATGCAGAATTTAAAGCGTGCCTTACAAAACATGCGGGACAAGACATGAATGAATTCTTCCTTAAGTATATCGATGGAACAGAAGTTATACCGTATTCCATGTATTTTTTACCGCTTGGGGTAGAAGTCAGCGATGTAGGCGGAGTTAAACCAGTTTTTGGAGCCAATGTAGCTGAAGAGGGCGGTAAGGTAATCATCAAAAGCATTCGCGCAAATTCATCCGCGGAAGACGCTGGGTTGAGCGTAAATGATGAAATAATCGCGTGCATGAACTACCGAGTAGACAAATCGATGCTGGATGCCTTAATGAATGGCGCTGCGGTGGGTGACGAGTTTGAATTGACCATATCAAGAGATAAATTGATGCGAAAAGTGATCATTAAAATTACAGGACAAAAAAGGTCTACGTTTATATTTACAAACCGACATACCGATGTATCGTTGCCTCTTTATAATTATTGGTTGCGTTAATTACGTACTAACTTTCGGTCAATTCACCAATTACCGAATAAGTCCAGTTAACCATAATCCGGTTGAGCCTTCGGTGGCCATAAATCCACTGAATACAAAGGAAGTGGCAGTTGGGGCCGTATTGGATGATTACTATGTTTCTACGGATGGTGGCGTTCATTGGAAAAGCGACATCCTAAAAAGTCCATACGGCGTCTACGGTGATCCGGTGTTGCAATTTGATGCTAAAGGAAGGTTGTATTATTTCCATTTATCCAATTATCCAAAAGGGTATTGGATTGATCGCATTGTATGTCAGTTTACCGATAATTTTTCAGATGTAAATGCTTTCTCTGAGGGTTCTTTTCCCAAGCCCTTTGGCAGAAAGGCACAGGATAAGCACTGGGTGGATATAGACCCAAATACAGGCGTAATTTATATGACATGGACGCAGTTTGATAAATACGATTCCAAAAATTTTATGGATTCCTCTCGGATTATGTTTAGTAAATCAGTGGATCGAGGATTAACTTGGGCAAATCCTAAGATTATCTCTTTTTATAATGGCGATTGTTTAGATGGCGATAAAACAGTCGAAGGTGCGGTTCCTGTGGTAGGAGTGAATGGACAATTATACGTTACATGGACCGGACCCAAAGGACTCATGTTGCAACAATCTTCGGATGGGGGTGACACGTGGTTGCCTGTAGAGCGCAGCTTAATGCAACAGCCCGGGGGCTGGGATTTTAAGATACCGGGTATTTTTAGGTGTAATGGCTTGCCCGTATTGAATGTAGATCGCAGTCAAGGAAAACATGCAGGTACGCTCTACCTCAGTTGGAGTGATCAACGAAATGGAGTAAAGGATACTGATGTTTGGTTAATTAAATCGCAAGATGAAGGAAAAACTTGGGCTAAACCGATTCGCGTGAATCAAGATAAAACCAAGACACATCAATTTATGTCTACGTTCACGATCGATCAATCCGACGGGACCCTTCATTTTTTATTTTATGACCGTTCAACTGCGAAACAATCCAATGAAACGCAGGTGGTTTGGGTGAAATCCCAAGATGGAGGGAAGCGCTTTGAGCAACAATGTATTTCAGCAAAACCTTTTGTTCCAACCGCTAAGATCTTTTTTGGCGATTACATCTCAATTGCTGCTGTTAAGGGGCACATCGTACCCGTTTGGGTTCGTTTAGATCAGGGTAAAGCTTCCCTTTGGACAGCTAACCTTAACCTAAAGTAATTTCACTGCTTAATAATTTTCTAGCTTTGTCAAAATAAGTTACCATGAGTGAAGAAATGAAAGAATGTCCATCCTGTCAATGTCCGTATGGATATGAAAGTGGCGAAAATGAGTATACCTGTCCAGAATGTTCCTATGTATGGACAGTTACCGAAGGGGATGATACGGATGAGCTCATGGTAATGGATTCAAACGGTGTTCGCTTGCTACCTGGTGATTCTGTAATTGTAATTAAAGACCTTCCGGTGAAAGGTGCGCCGAAATCCGTAAAGGCCGGAACAAAAGTTAAAAACATACGCCTAACCGATGGTGATCACAACATCGATTGTAAAATTGAAGGGTTCGGTGCCATGGCGCTGAAGTCAGAATTTGTTCGAAAAGCCTAAGCTGCCATTAATTAAATTTTGAGGCAATAAAATTGGTCGATTAACGATACCGAATTCATGAAAAAAATACGGGTTTACTTTTTTATTGTGTGCTGTTGGTCTTGCTTGAATGCGCAAGATTGGCAGGCGCTTTCTTCATTTCCAGGTGTAGAACGTGATGATGCGACCGGGTTTGTCATTGGAGACGATCTATTTATTGGTACTGGGTTAAGTCCATGGTGGTCGGCTTTAGCAGATTTTTATCGCTACCAAAGTGCCACAAATCAATGGATAAGTGCAGCGTCACTTCCTTCGGGAGCTGAACGACAATATGCTGCTGGGTTTACTTTAAACGCTTCGGGTTATGTGTTCGGTGGATATAATGGAAGCGACTATTTGAATGACATGTGGCGCTACGATCCGTCTTCTGACTCCTGGTTGATCAGCGATAGTTTACCTTCGTTTGGTCGTTCTGGGTCTGCATCTTTTGTCTTGAACGATAGGTTATATCTTGTGGGCGGTAAGCATGCCTTGGGTGCTGCAACAGATGAGGTCTGGTCGTATGATGCAGTAACTTCTGCGTGGATACAAGAAGCGAATTTTCCATTTGGCCCCTTGTGGAGGGCTTCAGCGTGTGTGCACAATGGAAAAGGATTTATGTTGTTTGGTCGGGATGAGAACAATCAATTTCAGCAAGGATTTTATTCGTTCGATCCAATCACCAATCAATGGGATTCCTTGCCTTCATTCCCTAGCCTCGGACGAAGTCATGCGGCCTTGTTTGCCTTGAATGATGGTATTTATGCGTGTTTTGGTATTGATAGTTTAGGGAATTCGCATAATGATTTGTGGAAATTCAATGAAATCGGCAACGAATGGATTGCTCTTCCTGGCATTCCAGCGTTGGGGAGACGTGGTGGAGTATGCTTAACTACCCAAGAATCAATGTACTATATCACAGGAATAGATGAAACAAATAACAGGTTGAATCAAGCCTGGGTTTATTCGCCAATGTTGGGTATTGAATCTCCATCCTTAAAGGAACCTGCACTGCTTGAGGTATATAACATACTTGGAAATCCGGTAGCGTTTGGGAATAATCAATTGTTGTTTGAGCGATATTCGAACGGCGAAGTGAAAAAGGTATTTGTTATTGAATAATCCTTAATCCAAAATTAATCAATCTGCACTACCACGCGTCGATTGGCTGCTTTTCCTTTTGTGGTGTTGTTTGAAGCTATCGGATCCGCCTCTCCATGAATATGTAGTATAAGGAGTTCATCGAGTATGCCTTGACTCATAAGTACTTTTCTCACGGTTTCACAGCGGCGTTTCGCTAAGGCTAGGTTGTATGTGTTGCTCCCGTCTGCGTCACAATATCCATGGAGGTGTATTTCAGCCTTAGTATCCATTATGGAGTTTAGTTTATTTTGTTCTAATAGTGGTAGTTCAGCGACATCATGTTCGAAATACACGGTAATCGGATCGCTATCCTTCTGGGTTGAGATGGTATCGGCAATTTTAACGGGGTCATCTGTACTCGATATTTCTACTGTTTTACTTGATATCATGGGTTTAATGGCTTCATCTAATGCCGAAATGTCCGCATAATAAATATCCAAATCTCTAATAAAAAAGGCTGAGCGACCATCCGCCGAAGCAACAAAGCCCATGTCATCTGCTGGGGTGTTAAAAGGTGCACCTATGTTTATTGGATCTCCTAAGGTTCCGTCGTCAGAAATTCTTATCCTGAAGATATCTAATCCACCAAATCCTCCCATTCCATCGCTGCTAAAATATATGGTTCGATTATCGGCGGCAATGAACACCGAACGTTCATCTCCTGTGGTTGATACTCCCATGATTTTAGGAAAAGTCCATCCTTGATTGCCTTTTATGCTGTAGTATAAATCCATAGGACCTCTATAATCTGGTCCGCAAGCCACTACAAATAACTTTCCATCGGCGGAAACTGCCATGCCATCGGTTCCGAAACCCATATTGGCTTTTGATTGAAGCGCGAAAAAGCGATTGATGTTCATTCCCATGCTTCCTTTCTTCTCCCAGATTCCATTGATCAAGTTCGCTTGGTAGTAGGGGCCTCCCATCGTTGCCCAATCTCCTGCCCAACTTTGATAATACATGGTCGACCCGTCTGAGCTAAAGGTGGGTTCATCTTCTCCTGAAACGGTATTTATCGATGATAATGGGGTAGGAGCCTCCCATTGTCCATTAATGAAATTACTTTGATAGAGGTCACCGTTTCCGGATGCACCACCACGAAATGCTCGCGTACTCATGAAGAAAAGGCTTTTTCCATTCGGGAGTATGCTCACATTACATTCACGAGATGACGTATTGAGCCTTGGAAGAGCCATAATGTTTATCTGCTGATTATGTTCTAAAATGGTATAATCTTGTGCGAGGCTTTTAACTCCTATGGCAAGGAAAACTAAGTAGAAATATTTCATAAGCCCAGAACGTCATGATTTTTTTTGGTTACTAATAGTGAGATGAACCTGTAATAAAAGTGTTTTGCCCACCACTTAGGAAATCTTTTCTTCGTGTTAACTTCATCAGTTTGCAAATAACACCAAAAACTCATCCGATTTTAAGAGAAATATTAGAAATCTGAAACAGCACGTTCTTATGATTAATCGGTTACAAAGTGGGCTGAATTTAAGGCGAGCACCTTATAGTTGGCATCAATTAAACTCCCACCCTCTGGTATTTCATCTGAAAATGTGAACGCATTGTTCTCAAAGAAATATGCAACAAAAGGTGCAAGGACTAAACACATTTTTAATGCCTTGGCTTCCACTGGGTTGATTTGCTGATGGAATTGCCGAACCACATTAAATAAGCTGCTGAAATTTTGTTTTTCATTGGTGAGTGAATCTACCCGTACGCGTAAGCCTGGTTTCTCTGGATTTTTTTCTTCATAAAAATGTATGGGAAATTGCATGTACACACCGCCGTGTAGTCGTAAAATCACATAAGGAAAGACTCCGTACCCCTGAGCGCGTTTTTCTGCGCTCAGGGGAAGTACATCCGGGGAACTCATACTTCGATTTCTTTAATCATGAGTTCTTCTGTTTCCTCTAACGGAAACGGGAGTGGAAGCGGCATCAATACAATAAACTGCGCCTGAGATTGAATCATAAAAGCTCCGGTGTTGCGGTTCTGACAATAGGTCGCCCCTGTGAAATAACGGTCTTCCCCAAATTGAAGCACCACACAATCCTTGAATCCACTCAGGTCGATTAGGGTGGTTAATCCCTGATGGCTTACTTCAATCAGTAGCGGTAAATCTACGGTGGTACTCGGAAAGGTAACCTGGTGGCTCGTTGCAGCAATAACCTGCGCATTCATCTTGGCGATCATGCCATTTTTTAACCAAACAATCACTTGTTTTTTCATACAAATAAAATTTAAACGTGAATAAACTTATTTGCATTTCGATTTAATTG
>JBEGMB010000262.1:0-3169 GCA_041183245.1 Bacteroidota bacterium | reverse complement strand
CATCCATGTGGTATACCTCCCAACCAAAGGCGGTCCATTTGTCTGATAAGGGCATAATCCCCATGACATCACTCACATCTCCATCAATTTGACGATTGTTGTAGTCAATTATTCCGATCAGATTATTTATTTTTTTGCTTCCAGCGTACATAGCAGCTTCCCAAACTTGTCCTTCTTGTAGTTCCCCATCCCCCATCAAACAGTAGACCATAGAATCATCCCCCTGCATTTTTTTTGTAGTCGCTGCACCAATAGCAACGGATAACCCTTGACCAAGTGAACCAGAAGCCATCCGAATTCCAGGTAAATTTTTATCAACGGAGGGATGTCCTTGCAATCGACTAGAAATCTTTCTAAAGGTTGCTAATTCTTCAACAGGGAAGAATCCTGATCTAGCCAATACACTATACCAAACTGGTGAAATATGGCCATTGGATAGAAAAAATAAATCCTCATTTAGGCCGTCCATGGTAAAGGAACTCGCATTTAACGTTAACCGTTCGTTATATAAATAGGTTAATAAATCAGCGCATCCCAATGATCCCCCCGGGTGTCCAGAGCTTACGGCGTGAACCATTCGTAATATATCTCTTCTAACTTGTGATGCTATTGCTTGTAAATCTGCCATTACTTTTTTTTTACAAAACTAATTTTTTAAAGCTTAGGTTCAGTTAAATAATTTACTCCTGCAACCGAAGTTATATTTGAAACGTCTTTGACTTTTTATTACCAAGAATGTATCAAAACATTTTGGTAACTTCGTCTTCAAATTCAATTAAATATGAGATTATTATTATTGTTTGTTTTGGTTATAGGAAGTGTTTTAAGTGCTACAGGTCAAAAAAATACAGCGTTAAAACCTTTGAAAAAGATTTATGGGAAAGACGCCTTAAATGCATTTGAAAAAGAACACGGTAGCCTTGACGTACTTTATTATGCGTATGATCATGCCGTTAATTTAATTCAAAATAATGGCGGAAAAAACATCGGAAACTATCCCAAAGCCCCAAGTTCCAATATTGTTCACTTCACAGATTTGGGTGTTAAAATAGAGCCATTTACTCAGTATTTTCAAAGTGAGGTTCCAAATCAACTAATCGCCATAAAGTCATTGTATCAATTAACCTTAGAGTTTAATGAATCAAAGACACACAAACACTAAACCATTTCCGATGAAACACGTTTTTCTAGTCCCCTTATCCATATTGTTTTTTGGCATTTCATACAGTCAAATGTTATTGACTGGTCCGGACTTTCCTCAGGCCAATCCATTAAACTGTGCTGCAATAATTCCACCCGCAGGTGGTACTAACTTCAGCGATGGACCTGCCAATTATTTGCCAAACATGGATGAAATTATTACGTTTTGTCCAGACCTAACACAGGGGTCAAAAGTTTCCATTGCGTTTGCAACGAATATTGGATTTACCTTTAACATAGATCCTACCGATACGTTATATGTTTATGACGGTCCGTCAATCGCCTCCCCTTTGCTTGGGGCTTATAATTCAGGCACTCATCCCAATGGGTTCTTCGTTCAGGCATCTTTTCAAAATAACCCAAGTGGTTGTTTAACCCTTCGGTTTCGCTCCAACGGTAGTTCAGAAGGTACGGGCTGGGATGCAAACGTTGCGTGTGGTAACCCACAACAACCCTTCGTTCCTCACATGCATGCCTATGTTAATGGTACAGGGCCCGATGCCTTGAATCCTGCGGATACCGGATATGTGGATGTATGTTTTGGTGACAGTATTCTCTTTGTAGCAGATCCGGCCTTTCCCTATGCATTAGAAGTGACCAATACCGGGTATTCTCAAAATGCTGGAAATTGCAGTTATCAATGGACAATTGGGGGTGTTGGACAATTCAATAATGATTCTGTTTGGTTTACCCCTCCAGCTCGAGCAGGATATTTTATCGACTTAAGGATCACTGATATTTTCCCTCAAATTAAGCGAATAACAGCAAAAGTGAGGGTCTCACAGTTGCCAAGTTTTGCAGGTACAGGACCATTTCAAGATACCGTATGTTTAGGTCAGAACACCTTTTTAATTGGTGGGGTTACACAGCAGGACACTGTGGGTGTGGACATTCCAGTCGGAGAATTCGAGATCGGGGGTATATTTGCTGGATTAACTTTTTTACCGGATGGGAGTGGGGTTCAATACCAAACGAACATTGGTATCACTGGATTTGATGATTCTACAACCATTACAGGGGCCGGTGATTTCGACCAAATGTGTATTGATATCGAACATTCCTATATTGGAGATTTAGAAATTGCACTTACTTGTCCTAACGGTACGACCGTTTCAATCATGAATGCATATAACTCTGGGTTTGGTGCGTGGCCAGAGCTTGTTCCTGGAGGATGCGGAAGTGGTATTGGTACCTTTTTGGGCAATGATACTAATTTAGATGGTGGTGCTCCAGGCTCACCTGTTTGGAGTTATTGCTTTTCGCCTACTCAAGCTACGTTAGGGACAATCTGTTCAGAAAATGCGGCTGGAAATACAGTTACAAATGCGTATGGCTTTCCTTCAATGAATCCCAATGGAGTGTATTTACCTGATGGTGATTTTAATAATTTCATTGGCTGTCCGGTAAATGGAAACTGGACCATTACAGTACAAGATAATCAGGGAATTGATGATGGATACATTTTTCAATGGGGTATATATTTCAATCAAAGTTTATACCCAGACCAAGAAGGATATCAAAACACAGTAGTTTCCGATAACTGGACAAATAGCCCATCAATTATTTCAGGACAAAACGATACGGCAATTGTAATTCAGCCCATTACCCCAGGAACAAGTTTTTATACGTACAATGTGGTAGATGATTTTGGTTGTCATTATGATACAACGGTTACCTTGGAGGTGTTGCCACTTCCGACCATTTTTGACGATACCATCACCTGTAATTTGTTTTTACAAGTGAATGGAACTACATCATATTCCGGTGGGGTTTGGACGGCATCAGATACAGCGGTTCATTTTTCAAACAGTGCACTTGAAAACCCCTTGATTTCAACAACAATACCCGGGCTTTATATGGTGACGTTTACAGATAATGCCTGTAGTAATCAATTAAGTGCCATCATAGAATTCCCTCCATATGTTTATGTGGATATAGTAGATTCGTCTATTTGTAATGGCGTTTCAAT